>NZ_JBIWYK010000127.1:0-7546 GCF_044752385.1 Allobosea sp. CER48
CACGGCGACAGGACCGACGCCCGGGACGACGGAGCAACCCATGAAGCGCGAAGCAGGAAACATCTATATCGGCATCGGCGGATGGGTGTTCGAGCCCTGGCGTGGGGCCTTCTACCCGGACGGTCTGCCGCAGAAGCGGGAGCTTGAATATGCCGGGAGCAAGCTGACCTCGATCGAGATCAACGGGACGTATTACGGTTCCCAGAAGCCGGAAAGCTTCGCGAAATGGCGGGAGGAGACGCCTGAGGATTTCGTCTTCGCATTGAAGGGCTCGCGCTTCTGCACAAACCGGCGCGTGTTGGCGGAGGCGGGGCCTTCGGTCGAGAAGTTCCTGACGAGCGGCCTGACCGAGCTCAGGCATAAGCTAGGCCCGATCAACTGGCAGTTCATGCCGACGAAGAAATTCGACCCGGAGGATTTCGAGGCTTTCCTCAAGCTGCTGCCGAAGCAGCTCGACGGGATCACGCTGCGCCATGCGGTCGAGGTCCGGCATGACAGCTTCCGCTCGCCGGAGTTCGTGGCGCTGCTGCGCGAGTACAGCGTCGCCGTTATCACCTCTGCCGATGCCGATTACACCCAGATCGCCGATGTGACCGCACCCTTCGTCTATGCGCGGATCATGGGCACGCAGGAAGGCGAGCCGAAGGGCTATTCCGAGGCCGGCCTCGATCGCTGGGCCAAGGCGGCGCAGGAATGGGCAGGCGGAGGTGCGCCCGAGGGGCTGGGTGCCGTCGGCCCCGCCGCGCCCAGAGAGAAGCGCGACGTCTTTCTCTATGTCATCAGTGGCGGCAAGGTGCGCAATCCGGCCGCCGCGATGGAGTTGATTGCGCGGACCAAGCGCTGAGCTTCATTCGGCCGCGGCAGCCTCCTGCTGCGCGGCCACGTCCTGGCAGACATCGACCCATCGGGCGTGCGTCAGTTCGGCCATTCTTGCCGGAGCGATGCGCAGGGCGCTATGGGTCGAACCTGCCGCGGGAACGACCTCGTCAAAGGCCCTGAGCGAGACATCGCAATAGACCTGGAGCGGGGTGGCGAGTCCGAACGGGCAGACGCCGCCGACGGGATGCCCGGTCAGCGCCTCGACCTCTTCCTGGCCGAGCATGCGCGGCTTTCCACCGAGCGCAGCCTTGGCCTTCCTGTTGTCGAGCCGCGCATCGCCACGGGTGACGATCAGCACGACCTCCTCACCGATCCGCAGCGAGAGCGTCTTGGCGATCTGGCCGGGCTCGACGCCATGGGCAGCCGCTGCGAGCGGCACGGTGGCACTGCTGCCGGCGGTCTCGACGACCGTGATGTCGGGAGCGTGCTCGGCGAAGAAGGCGCGGACGGATTCGAGGCTCATCGGGCAATTCGCGAGGTCAACCAGAGGATCAGCAGGCTGGCGACCGCCGGCACGCCGAAGACGACGAGGAAGATCGGAGCCTCCTCCATCACGGTATAGCCCGCGCGAGCGACGCCGATCCAGAGATTGATCAGCGCGCCGGCGAACCAGAGCGGCAGGAACAGCCTGACGGCGAAGGGAATGGGCCGCCCGGCCGAGATGGCGAGCCGGGGTGCCGCGACCAGCAGGATGCCGAGCAGTGCGAAGCCGATGCCGATGACCTTGATGGTATGCATGCGTCAGGCCTCCTTCGGCCGCAGCGAGATCGCCTCCCAGGCGGCGACCAGGATCAGGATCGCGGTCGCGGTCAGGCTGAAGCCGAGTGGTGGCAACACGGTCCAGGCCGGCACGAGGACAGCGAGCAGGCCGAGCCCGACCAGATGGGAGAGCGGATACCAGCCGGCTGTGACCCGCTTGAACAGCAGGTTGCCGAGCAGGTAGAAGGCCGGGCCGGCTATGACGGCAATGGCCGTCTTCGCGTCGGTGTGGCCCAGCGGGTGAGCGATCACCAGCTCGTCGCCAACCGCGACCAGGATGATGCCGGCAACCAGCAGCACGTGCAGATAGGTGTAGGCGACGCGCGCGATCCGGCCGGGATCGGAGGAGTGCGCGATGATCTGGCTGCCGCGCTCAGCGCCGATATGGAAGTAGATCCACCACATCGTCACCGAGCTCACGAAGGAATTGAGAAACGCTGCCATATTGACGGCGGTCAAAGGCAGCTTCGCTGCCGTTGCGCCCGTGATCAGGATCGATTCACCGAGCGCGATGATGATGAAGAGCGCGCAGCGCTCGGCGAGATGCCCGCCCTCCACATTCCAGTCGGTGGTCCGCGAGCGGCCGAGCCCGATCACATGGAAGCCGAGCGCGGGGCCGGCATATTCGATGCCGAGCGCGATGATCCAGAGCCCGAAGCGCAGATTGCTTTCGGCCAGGCCCCCCGCGATCCAGAATACTGCCGAGACCGAAAGCCAGATCGTGATGCGCTGGAAGTTGCGGTAGTTTGCCGGTGAGGCGCCCCTCAGGCTCGCCATGGTGAAAAACGAGCGACCCAGCTGAATCGCAACATAGGCGCCGGCGAAGGCCAGCCCCGTGGAGCCGAAGGCTTCCGGTACCGAGCACGACAGGACGAGCCCGAACAGCATCAGCACGAACAGCATGAGCCGCACGGGCGCCTGCTCGGGGTCGAGCCAGTTCGTCACCCAGCTCGTATAGATCCAGACCCACCAGACCGCGCCGAGCAGGAAGGCGGCCTGGGCCAGCCCAAGCAGGCTGAAATGCTCGAGCAGCGTGTGGGAGATCTGGGTGATGGCGAAGACGAAGACCAGATCGAAGAACAGCTCGACATAGCTGACTCTCGCATGCTGGTGTTCGACGCGCTCCCTGAGCAGCGCGCCGGGCTTGTGAGCTTTCGCCATCCGGACCCCTCACCCCTGCCGCGCGTCGCGATGCGCGGGATGCCGGTGAGGGTGTCCCGCGCCGCGCGCCGCCGTCAATGGCGGAAGTGGCGATGCCCGGTGAAGACCATGGCGAGTCCGGCTTCGTCGGCCGCCTTGATGACCTCGTCGTCGCGCATCGAGCCGCCGGGCTGGATCACGGCCGTCGCGCCGGCTTCCGCCGCAGCCATCAGGCCGTCGGCGAAGGGGAAGAAGGCATCGGAGGCGACGACGGAGCCCTTGGCGAGGCTCTCGGGCAGGCCGGCCGTCTTCGCCGCCTCGGCGGCCTTCCAGGCGGCGATGCGCGAGGAATCGACGCGGCTCATCTGGCCGGCGCCGATGCCGACCGTGGCGAGATCCTTCGCATAGACGATGGCGTTCGACTTGACGTGCTTGGCAACCCGGAACGCGAAGCGCAGATCGGCGAGCTCACGCTCGCTCGGCTGACGCTTGGTCACGACCTTGAGCTCCATGTCGTCGACGACGGCGTTGTCGCGAGACTGGGCGAGGAAGCCGCCCGACACGGTGCGCAACGACAGGCCGGGCGCGCGGAAGTCCGGCAGGCCGCCGGTCAGCAGCAGCCGAAGGTTCTTCTTGGCGGCGATCATGGCGATCGCCTCTTCGTCGGCGTCGGGCGCGATGATGACCTCGGTGAAGATCTCGACGATCTTCTTCGCGGCAGCCGCATCGAGCGTGCGGTTCAGCGCGACGATGCCGCCGAAGGCCGAGACGGGGTCGCAGGCCAGCGCGCGCTCATAGGCCTCGAGCATCGAGCCGCCGGCGGCGACGCCGCAGGGATTGGCATGCTTGACGATGACGCAGGCGGCCGAGGCCTTCGGATCGAACTCGGCGACGCATTCGAAGGCGGCGTCGGTGTCGTTGATATTGTTGTAGGAGAGCTGCTTGCCCTGAACCTGGCGCGCGGTCGAGACGCCTGGCCGGTTTTCCGGCGTGCGGTAGAACGCGGCCCATTGATGCGGGTTCTCGCCATAGCGCATGGCCTCGGCAAGCGCGCCGCCGAGGGCGCGGAAGGCCGGGGCGGTGTCGCCGAGCTCGTTGGCGAACCAGTTCGAGATCGCGGCGTCATAGGCCGCCGTGCGGGCATAGGCCTTCTGGGCGAGCTTGCGGCGCAGCGTCAGCGTGGTCGCGCCCTTCTGGGCTTCGAGATCGGCGAGTACGGAGGGATAGTCGGCCGGCTCGACCACGACGGCGACGTCATGATGGTTCTTGGCCGCGGCACGGATCATGGCCGGGCCGCCGATATCGATGTTCTCGATGCAGTCGTCATAGGCCTTGCCGGCCGCGACAGTTGCCTCGAAGGGGTAGAGGTTCACGACGAGCAGGTCGATCGGCTGGATGCCGTGGCCGAGCATCGAAGCCTGGTGCTCGGGATGCGAGCGGATGGCGAGCAGGCCGCCATGGACCTTCGGGTGCAGCGTCTTGACGCGACCGTCCATCATCTCGGGGAAGCCGGTGAGATCGGAGACGTCGCTGACGGGCAGGCCGGCTTCGGCGATCGCCTTGGCGGTGCCGCCGGTCGAGACCAGCGCGATGCCCAGCCTGTGGAGGGAGCGCGCGAAGTCGATCAGCCCCGTCTTGTCGGAAACGGAAAGGAGAGCGCGCTCGACGCGGCGAAGTTCATTCGGCATCGGGTTTTCTGGTCCGGCTTGGATTACAGGAAAGGCAGTCGCGCGCGAGCTATCATGCTGCGCCGCGAAAGGCAAAGCTCAGTGTCGCGGAACCGTCACGCGTCGGGCGCGGATTCGGTGGCCGTGCGCTCGGCGATCGCTGCCGCCACGGTCTTGCCGGCGCGCGGGTTGGCGGTGCTGATCCGGGTGAGCCGCCAGCTCACGCGAGGCATGGCAACAGCATCGAAGGCGATGACGAGCTGCTCGGTGCGCCGCCGCCCATCCGAGGCTGCCAGGAAGATGCTCTCCTCGATCGTGATCGGAAGGCCTCCGGCCTCGAAGCTCCAGACCTCACCGGAGGCAAGCGCGAGAAGCGCGCCCGTGCTCTCGCGGACAAGGCTGGCGCGGACATTGGGGTGGAGATGGAAGCGCGCGGCGGCCGGCAGGGTTTCGCGCGCTCCACCGAGTGTGATCTCATCCTCGCCGGACAGGGTGGCGCCATCGCGGGCGAGCAGCAGGCGGCGGCTATGGACGGCGCCGAGGCCGCGGCGATAGCCGTCATGGCTCGCAACCCATTCGGGGCCGTCGGCGCTGTCCTGGCGCGCGACGCGGACATCGCGCGGCCCGGAGACGATGCGCATCTCGCCGAGCACCATGCCGAAATTCGCGCTGGAGCGGTCGTCGAGCACGACGGCGGAGTGAGCTGCGGTACTGCGCGCCGCGAGCCTCAGATCGAGCGGGCCAAAACGACTGGCACCGCAATTGACGATGATGCGCTGCGCGCCACTGGAAAACTCGAAGGCGAGGCAGCCGGCATGGGCCTCGGTCGAATAGGCGCCACGTGGCGGTGGACCGGCATCGGCGATGACCACGCTGCGCTCGGCCGCCAGGCGGCTATAGCCTGAATAGGCGGCATGCTCGGTCGGGCGGCCACGCGCATCGTCATAGGCGGCCAGCGTCGCCATCACGTCGGGCGCGGTCGTGCCCATGCCGTTGAAAAGGGCGATCGAGCCGTCTCCATGCCTGAACAGGCGCAGATGCGGCATCATCCGCTCGATCGCGGTCAGCACGCCGCGGGGGGGCTCCAGACCGCGCGCCGAGAAGGTCTCCCGCAGCGGCAGGAGATCGAGCAACAGCTCGATCAGCAGGCGCGGATTGCGCGATAGATGGCCCCCATCCGGCAAGATCTGCTCGTCCAGCTCGTCCGAAAGCATGGTCTCGGCGCGCCGCCGGCGGGTATCTTGTCCGTCGAGGCAGATGGCTGCGAGCGTAACCGCGATCAGGCCGCTCAGCCGATCGGCGCCTTCCACGGCCCCGGCCAGCGCGAGACTGAGCCGATCGGCCATATGCGCGACATGGCGGAGGAAGCGGTCGTAGAAGGCATGATCGGCGCCCTCCAGCAGCAGCGGCGAGTGGGACAGGAAGGCGATCAGCCGGCGCGCTACGACGGCCGGGCGGCGGGCAATGTCATGCCGGTAGCGCCGCTTGGCGATGAAGTCCTCGACGAGGCTGCGGGCATTGGCGCGGGCAATGGCGGTATCGGCAGCGCGCATATGGCGCAACCAGCCGAAGCCGTAGAGCGCTTCCGCCCAGGCGTCGCTCGGCGGCTCGATGTCGAAGGGGGATTCGCCGTGGCTGCGCTGCGTGCGCCCCGCAAAGGTGTAGTAGCCGGCATAGACGTCGCCGGCGATGGTCGGGTCCGCGGTGCGCAGGTCGTGCGGAGCGAAGAGCAGGCGGGTGGCGTTGCTGCGCCCGAACGGCCAGAGCTTGCGGGTCGCCCCCACGAACTGGCCACGGGCTCGCCGCGCCGCTCGTCCGACTGCGGCCTGGGCCAATCCCCGTCGCTCAGTCCAGCCGCTCAAAACCCCCGTATGCTCCGTCCCCGGGCGCGGCTCGCAACCGCGCGGATCATGCTGGAGAAGCCGCGCCGTCCCGCCGCGCGAATCCCTGCTCCGTCATAGCCTGATCAGGCGGCTTGCGTAAAATCCTGCCCATCCCGAAAGGCGCGGGGAATCGCCCTTCAGCTGATGCGGAAGGGTCCGGATATCGCCATTGGCATCGATGGCCTCCGTCAAACCGCCGATTTCGGCCGGTTCGACCGGCTTGCGACGAAACTGGGGATGGCGCGCGAGGAAGGCCGAGATCTGTGCCTCGCCCTCTTCGGCTTCGAGCGAGCAGGTGCAGTAGACGAGGCGTCCGCCCGGTTTGGTCAGTTCTGCGGCGGCGTCGAGCAGGCGCGCCTGGAGGCCGGCAAGCCGGTCGCGATCCTCCGGCAGCTTGGTCCAGGCGACATCGGGATGGCGGCGGATGGTGCCGGTCGCGCTGCAGGGCGCATCGAGGAGTACCGCGTCGAACGGCTCGGCCTTCCAGGTCGCGGCGTCGGCGGTGACGACATGTGCCGTCAGGCCCAGCCGGGCAAGATTGGCCTTGAGGCGACGCAGGCGCGGCGCCGAGCGGTCGAGCGCCGTTACCTCGGCGCCCGCGGCGGCGATCTGGGCCGTCTTGCCGCCGGGAGCGGCGCAGAGATCGACGATGCGCTCGCCGGCTTGGGGCGCGAGCAGCTTCGCCGGCAGGGCTGCAGCGGCATCCTGCACCCACCAGTCTCCGCTCTCGAAGCCCGGGAGCTCCGCGATGGCCTGCCGTTCGCGGAGCCGGACGGAGCCCGTGGGCAAGGCGATGCCGTCGAGCGCTTCGGCCCAGCGGGCGGCGTCGGCCTTGACGGTGACATCCAGCGAAGGTTCCTCGCGATGGCTCGCGGCAATCGCAGCGGCCACCTGCGGACCATAGGTCTCGCTCCAGCTCGCGGCGAGCCATTCAGGCGTGTCGCGGAAGGCGTCGGCGGCGGTTTCGGCGAGGACCTGATCCCGCTCGCGCACCAGGCGGCGCAAAACGGCATTGCCGAGCGCGGCATAGCGGGCCGAGCGCGCATCCTCGTGCAGATGGCGGATCGCCAGATCGACGGCGGCGTGGTCGGGAACGTCGAGGAATAGGATCTGCGCGGCCGCCGCCGTCAGGATCGGCTCGAACGGCCCGGACTGGCGCGGGCTGCCGCGATCCAAACGCTCGTCGATGGCATGCTGGATCGTGCCGAGCCTGCGAAA
>NZ_JBIWYK010000128.1:0-7488 GCF_044752385.1 Allobosea sp. CER48
GTCTGCCGGACATTGTGAGGTTTTCGGAAGGCGAAGATCGCGAAGCTTCGCGAAAGAGCCTTTGGTGCCCCTGGCCGGGATCGAACCAGCACTCCTTGCGGAACTCGATTTTGAGTCGAGCGCGTCTACCAATTCCGCCACAGGGGCCCTTGCAGGCCGGCGGACTATAGCGATCGGCCGATGCCGGTCAATCGGCGGAAAGATCGTCGCAACAGGTTTTGGCAGGCTGTGCCCTGGCTGCCGCTGGGCAAGCCCGCCAGGCCCGCGCGGGAAGGGGCAGATCGGCCCGCCAACGATGCTTCCGAAGTCGCCAGCCGTGTTGCGCCATCCGCCGGCCCGTGATCTAGAGCGCCATGCTCAAGCGCCTGTACGACTGGACCATGTCGCTCGCGGCGAGGCCGCGCGCCGAACTCTGGCTGGCGATCGTCGCCTTCGTCGAGAGTTCCTTCTTCCTGATCCCGGCCGACGTCCTGTTCGTGCCGATGGCGCTGGCGCGGCCGCAGCGGGCCTATCGCCTTGCCTTCATCGCGACGCTGTTCTCCGTGCTCGGCGGAATCGCCGGCTATGCGCTCGGCTACTATGCCTTCGAGGCGTTGGCGAAGCCGGTTCTGGAATTCTACGGCAAGCTCGGAGCGTTCGAGGCGTTGCGTGCCTGTGCCGGTCCGGACACGACGCTGATCCTGCTCACTACCTCGGGCCTGGCGCACCTGCCGCCGATCAAGGTGGTCACGATCCTGGCCGGCGCGGTCCATATCGGCCTCGCCTTCTTCGTCATTTCCTGCGTGCTGGCGCGCGGAGCGCGTTTCTTCGCACTCGCCTTCCTGCTGCGCCGCTATGGCGTCACGATCCGGCATTTCATCGAACGTCGCCTGAAAGTGATCGCGTTGGTGGGCGCAGCCCTGCTGATCCTGCTTTATTTCGGCCTCAAGCTCGTCGCAGGTTCCGGCCAGCTTCTCTCCTGCTGAGCCTTGCCATGACCGCCCATGCCACCGTCGTGCCCCGCGACTCCGACCGCCTGCTCACGCC
Organism: Allobosea sp. CER48; assembly: GCF_044752385.1. Classification (NCBI taxonomy): domain Bacteria; kingdom Pseudomonadati; phylum Pseudomonadota; class Alphaproteobacteria; order Hyphomicrobiales; family Alloboseaceae; genus Allobosea; species Allobosea sp. CER48. The sequence goes on from NZ_JBIWYK010000128.1 coordinate 1,027, forward strand.
GCCGCGCCTGATCGCGCTGATCGGAGTTGCTAGCTTCGCGCTGATCGCGGGAGCCTGGTTCTTCGAGATCGTGATCCATCTGCGGCCCTGCAAGCTGTGCCTCGAACAGCGCGTTCCGCATTATGCCGCCATCGGTCTCGCCCTGGCCGCGCTGGTGCTGGCGCGCTCGCCGCGGCTGCAATGGATTGCCCTTCTCGGGCTCGCAGGCCTGATGGCCTGGAGCACGGGGCTGGGCGTCTATCACGCAGGCGTCGAGTGGGGCTGGTTCGTCGGGCCGAACGACTGTGGCGGCGCTGCGCCGGCTGCGGCCGGTTTGCAGGATTTCATGAAGCAACTGCAGACCACCCGGATCGTCGCCTGCTCGGAAGCCGCCTGGCGCTTCCTCGGCCTGTCGCTCGCGGGCTGGAACGCGCTCGTCTCGGCGGTGCTGTTTCTGCTGGCGGTGTTCGGCCTGCTGCCCCGGCGGGCCCGGGGCTGAACCTGCGCCTCACGGTTCCAGTTCGGAATCCCAGTAGAGATAATCGAGCCAGCTTTCGTGCAGATAGTTCGGCGGGAAGAGCTTGCCGTTGCGATGGAGGTCGTTGACCGTCGGCGCATAGGGCTTCTGGGCCGGGAACATCTCGACGGAAGCCGGCATCTTGTCGCCCTTGCGCAGATTGCAGGGCGAGCACGCAGCGACGACGTTCTCCCAGGTGGTCAGGCCGCCCTTCGAGCGGGGAATGACGTGGTCGAAGGTCAATTCCTCGCGCGCATGGCAGTACTGGCAGGCGAAGCGGTCTCGCAGGAAGACGTTGAAACGGGTGAAGGCCGGGGTTCGCGACGGCTTGATGTAGCTCTTCAGCGAAACCACCGAGGGCAGCCGCATGTCGAAGCTCGGGCTGCGAACGATGGTGTCGTATTCGGAGACGATGTTGACGCGATCCATGAAGACCGCCTTGATTGCGTCCTGCCAGCTCCACAGTGACAGCGGGTAGTAGCTGAGCGGCCGGAAATCGGCGTTCAGGACAAGGGCCGGACAACTGTCCGGCGATGCCATCGGATGCATCACATGCGCCGTCAAACCCGTCGCACCTCCGCTTCGTCAAGCGGGACGAATCCCGCCCTGTGATCAATGTAAGCGCGAGACGACAGGAATGTGAAGGAACTTATTGCGACTGCGATGAACACCTTTGCGCGGGCGAGGCGTTTCCTCGTCCGCTTCAGCCAGGCGTCGGATCAGGAGGTTTTTGGGCCGGCTTCGCAGGGATGACGCGCCCGGCCGACCTTCGTCAGCGGGTCGGGACGGGCTTCTCGCCCCGATAGTCGTAGAAGCCGCGCTTGGTCTTGCGACCGAGCCAGCCGGCCTCGACGTATTTCACCAGCAACGGGCAGGGGCGGTACTTCGAATCGGCGAGCCCGTCATGGAGCACCTGCATCACCGAAAGGCAGGTGTCGAGGCCGATGAAGTCGGCGAGCTGGAGCGGGCCCATCGGATGGTTGGCGCCGAGCCGCATGGCGGTGTCGATCGCATCGACGGAGCCGACGCCCTCATAGAGCGTGTAGACGGCCTCGTTGATCATCGGCAGCAGGATGCGGTTGACGATGAAGGCAGGGAAGTCCTCGGAGACCGAGACGGTCTTGTGCAGCTTGCCGACGAGATCCTTGGCGCGCTCGAAGGTGCCGTCATCGGTCGCGATGCCGCGAATCAGCTCGACGAGCTGCATCAGCGGCACCGGGTTCATGAAATGGATGCCGATGAAGTGCTCGGGGCGATCGGTCGCGGCCGCGAGCCGGGTGATCGAGATCGAGGAGGTATTGGAGGCCAGGATGGCGTCCGGGCGCAGATGCGGGCAGACGGCCGTGAAGATCTTGCGCTTGACCTCCTCGTTCTCGGTCGCGGCCTCGATGACGAGATCGCAATCCCCGAGATCGGCAAGCGTGACGGCAGGCTCGATGCGTTGCACGGCGGCGCGGCGGTCCTCGTCGGCAAGCGCGCCCTTCGAGACCTGGCGGGCCATGTTGCCGTCGATGGTGGCGAGTGCGGCCTTGATCCGTTCCTCGGCGATATCATGCAGCTTGATGTCGAATCCGGCGACCGCCGCGACATGGGCGATGCCGTTGCCCATCTGGCCTGCCCCGATGATGCCGATCGTCTTGATCGCCTTGTCCGACATAGTTTGATCCCGGATAGTCTTTTCATGCTCCCGCGGGAGCGGAACGGGCCGCCCTGAGGCGGCCCGGGAACGTTGATCTACGCCTTACTTGCCAGCCTTGGCCAGCTCGGCATCCAGCTCCGGCAGGACGGTGAAGAGGTCTCCGACGAGGCCGTAATCGGCGATCTGGAAGATCGGCGCCTCTTCGTCCTTGTTGATCGCGACGATGACCTTGGAGTCCTTCATGCCGGCGAGATGCTGGATCGCGCCGGAGATGCCGACTGCGATGTAGAGCTCGGGCGCCACGACCTTGCCGGTCTGGCCGACCTGCCAGTCGTTCGGGGCGTAGCCCGCATCGACCGCGGCCCGCGAGGCGCCCATAGCAGCGCCCAGCTTGTCGGCGACCGGCTCGATCACCTTGCCGAAGTTCTCGGCCGAGCCGAGCGCGCGGCCGCCCGAGATGATGATCTTGGCCGAGGCGAGCTCCGGACGGTCGGATTTGGCGACCTCCTCGCCCTTGAAGGACGAGTTGCCGGGGTTCTCTGCGCCCGAGACGGCCTCGACGGAAGCCGAACCGCCTTCGCCAGCAGCGGCGAAGGAGGCGGTACGGATGGTCAGCAGCTTCTTGGCGTCGGCCGATTGCACTGTCTGGATGGCGTTACCGGCATAGACCGGGCGCTCGAACGTGTCGGCCGAGACGATCTTGCTGACGTCGGAAACCTGCATCACGTCCAGCAGGGCGGCGGCGCGCGGCAGCACGTTCTTGCCGGAGGTGGTCGAGGGCGCGACGACGGCGTCGTAGCCCGCCGCGAGCTTGACGATCAGCGCCGCCAGCGGCTCGGCCAGGCCGTGGCTGTAGGCGGCGTCATCGGCGAGCAGAACCTTCTCGACGCCGGCGAGCTTGGCCGCCGCGTCGGCCGCGCCCCTGGCGCCCTGGCCCGCGACGAGGATGTGGACGGGCGCGCCCAGCGCCTGCGCCGCGGTCAGCGCCTTGGCGGTAGCGTCCTTGATGGAGGCGTTGTCGTGTTCGGCGATCAGCAGCGTGGTCATCAGATCACCCCGGCGGTCTTGAGCTTGGAGACGAGTTCGGCGGCGTTCGCCACCTTGACGCCGGCGGAGCGGCCGGCCGGCTCCACCGTCTTCAGCACCTTGAGGCGCGGCGCGACATCGACGCCGAGCGTCTCTGCGGAGGTCTCGTCGAGGGGCTTCTTCTTGGCCTTCATGATGTTCGGCAGCGAAGCGTAGCGCGGCTCGTTGAGGCGCAGGTCCGTGGTGACGATCGCCGGGAGCTTCAGCGAGACCGTCTGCAGGCCGCCATCGACCTCGCGGGTGACGTCGACCGAATCCGCGGCCAGCTCCACCTTCGAGGCGAACGTGCCCTGGGCCCAGCCGAGGAGGGCGGCGAGCATCTGGCCGGTCTGGTTGCAATCGTCGTCGATCGCCTGCTTGCCGAGGATGACGAGGCCGGGATTCTCCTGCTCGACGACCTTCTTGAGCAGCTTGGCGACCGCGAGCGGCTCGACGATGCCGTCGACCTTCACGAGGATGCCGCGATCAGCGCCCATGGCGAGGCCGGTGCGGATCGTCTCGGCAGCCTGCGCCGGCCCGATCGAGACCACGATCACTTCGGTTGCCTTGCCTGCTTCCTTCAGGCGCAGCGCCTCTTCGACGGCGATCTCGTCGAACGGATTCATCGACATCTTCACATTGGCGAGTTCGACGCCGGAGCCGTCCGCCTTCACGCGGATCTTCACGTTGTAATCAACCACCCGCTTGACGGGCACCAAGATCTTCATCGCCAGATCACCGTTCAGAAGAGATGCGCCTCGCGCCGCACCGTCGCGGACGACGAGATCGCGGCATCGCGGCCTTCAGCTGGAATGCGGTCGGACCGTAACGACGCCGGTTTGGCCTTGTCAACGCTGTCCGGGGTCTTCACCGGGGGGCAAAAGCGCACGGCCCTACCAAGTTGCATGGCGGCGGCCAAAGAGGGCGACGCTGCGGTGAATGAACAGCGGCGTGAGCGCCGCCCCGGTCGCCAGCCCGCCGAGATGCGCCCACCAGCCGACATTGCCCTGGGTTTCGAACAGAGCCGATGCGGCCTGCAGCAGAATCCACCCGCCGAGCGCATACATCGCGGGGATGTGGATCGGGATCCAGTTGAAGGCGACGCCCCAGATCCGCACCTGCGGATACAGCATCAGATAGGACGCGATCACGCCCGAGATCGCGCCGGAGGCCCCGATCAGCGGTTGCTCCGAATCCGGATACATGCCGGCGTGGAAGATCGAGCCGCCGAGGCCACACAGGAAGAAGAAGACGAGAAAGCGGGCATGGCCCATGGCGTCCTCGACATTGTCCCCGAAGACCCAGAGGAACAGCATGTTGCCGATCAGATGCGCCAGATTGGCATGGAGCAGGACATTGCTGAACAGGGTCAGCCAGGGTGGCAGATGGGCAAGGCCGTCAGGCAATTGCGCCGTGCCGAACAGGACCGAGGGAATCAGGCCGAAGCCGGCCATGATCGCGAGGGCAGCCTCCTCCCCGGGCCAGGTCCACAGCAGGGCCTGCCCGGCGATGCAGGCGCCGATCAGCCCATAGGTGATGTAAGGGGTTCGCATGAAGCGCAGCGGCACGCCGTCATGCAGGGGAAAGAACATGGCGCGCCTCAGCGATTCTGGCCGGGCACCCACAGGACGTCGCCGCCGGCCTTCGCATTGAGGAAGCGAGAGGCGACGAAGAAGAAATCCGACAGGCGGTTGATGTATTTGAGTGCAGGGGCCGCGACGGCCTCGCCCTCGGTCGCGGCGAGCTCCGCCATCAGCCGTTCGGCGCGGCGGCTCACGGTGCGGGCCAGATGCAGATGCGTCGCGGCAGGCGTTCCGCCAGGCAGGACGAAGGAGCGCAGAGGGGCGAGACTCTCGTTCATCCCGTCGATCTCGGCCTCGAGGCGGTCGACCTGGGCCTGGACGATGCGCAGAGGCTCGAAGGCGAGCGGCTTGTCGGTTTCCGGCGTGGACAGATCGGCGCCGAGATCGAACAGGTCGTTGCTGACGCGGCCGAGCATGGCATCGACCTCGGCATCCTCGGTCGCAGCATGCAGGCGCGCCAGGCCGACGCAGGCATTGGTCTCGTCGACCGTGCCGTAGGCGGCGACCCGCAGGTCGAATTTCGGACGGCGCGGGCCGGCCGTCAGCCCGGTGGAGCCATCATCGCCGGTGCGGGTGTAGATGCGATTCAGCTTGACCATGGCTTGCTTATAGCGCGGCGTGGTCGCGACGGAAGCGCGGTTTTCCGCGCAGCGCGGTCGCTAGAAAGTATAGCCGAGCCGGGCGCCGAAATTGGCGGGGCCACGCGGCGAGGAGCCAATCCGATCGCCACAGCCTGTCGTGCTGAAGTGCTCGAGCGTGGTGACGAGGCTCCAGCGGTCGGACAGGCGCACGCCAAGCGCAGCCGCTCCGCGCGCACCGGTGTTGCAGCCGAGGTTGAGGCGGTTTTCAGGTACGACCAGACCGGTCTTGCCGTCGTTCACGGCGGCGCCGAGGCTTGCCTCGACGAAGACTTCGCGCGTGACGTCGAAAGTCCAGGTCGCGCCGGCATAGGCATAGCGCGTGCCGTTGAGATTGAGGCTGGTGCCGAGGTTGAAGCGCGGGATGAAGGCGGCGGCGATGCGATCCTGCAAGGGGATCAGCCGTGGCGAAAGCACCTCGGCTCCGATGTTCGCAAGCCCGCTTTCGCGCCCGCCGGGATTGGCGATGCCGGCGCCGATGCGCGTTTCCCAGGCCGGGGCGGGGGCTTCGGTCGCGGGGGCGTAGCTGGAGACATTGCCGGACAGCGAGCGTGTCTGCGCCTCGGCGGAGCACACAACGAGGCAGGAGGCCAGGAAACCGGCAAGAGGCAGCAACGCGACGCGGACCATGGGCTTTCGGCGATGAGGGGGCGAACCGGCGTTAGTGAAGCGCACACACTCGTGTCCGGAATGTGGCGAAGCGGGCCCGCGGCCGATTTCGTTCACACCTTTACGATCTTCAAATGTCAATGATTACAGTCTATTGCGCAAATCGTCGCGGGTCTCAGCCGTTTCGCCACCAGAGCACGGCGACGATCAGGATGATCGCGATGAACTGCAGCACCACCCGCAGGCGCATCAGCCGCTGCGAGGTGTTGGCGCTGCCGCCGCGCAACATGTTGACGAGGCCGAGCAGCAGAACGATGGCGACCGCGCCGACCGCGACGGAGACGAGCGTGTTGGAAAACGTCATGGGATCAGCCTGTAGAATGTCGGCGCGGCCTTGGCCAGCGGCGTAAGGTCGCGAGACCTTCCAGGACG
>NZ_JBIWYK010000129.1:0-7477 GCF_044752385.1 Allobosea sp. CER48
GTTGGACGACTCCGGGAAATCTGCATTCGGCCCGCCCGCCATCTGCGAAATGCCGGATCCACGCGCAGAACCGACGGCGATGGCGAGGCCAAAGAGACAGGCGCAAGGCCTTGTTCGACGGATTTCGTGCGGCTGCAGCAGCTGCTGTTGTCGCTTGGGCGCCGCCGGATCGAAACGGCTTGCGCAGGGGAACTCCGCCTGTTAAACGTTTTTCAGTAAAACGTTTAACAGGCTCTTCATGGACGGTGGACGCGTAACGATCCGGGATGTCGCAGCGCGCGCCGGCGTGTCGATTGCGACGGTCTCGAACGTTTTCAGCGGCAACAAGCCGGTGAATGCCGATCTGCGCGCCCGCGTACTGAAGGCTGCCGAGGAACTCGCCTATCAGGTCGATCGGGCAGCCTCTCAGCTTCGCTCGGGCCAGGGCCGCGTGGTCGGCGTCCTCGTCCCTGACCTCGACGACATCTTCTTCACCTCGCTGATCTCGCAGCTTGAGGTCCTCGCCGAGAAGGACGGCTACGATATCCTCGTCGCCAGCTCGCGCGACGATCTCGGGCTGGAACAGTCGCGGCTGCGCACCCTGCTGGCCTGGCGCCCTTCGGGATTGATCGCGGTACCCTGCTCCGATGGCGTTCCGGGCGTGCTGCGCAACGAGATTGGCCGATTGCCGATCGTCTTCGCCGACCGCGTGCCGCCCGAAGGCTCCCTCGTGGACACGGTGGCGATCGACAATCGCAAGGCGGGCGAGATCGCCGCCCGGCATCTTCTTGCCAAGGGGCACGGCGAAATCCTCATCGCCGCCTCCAGCCTCGGCATCTCCCCGATCCGCGAGCGTGTCGCCGGCGCTTGCGAGTTGATCCGGGCCAAAATCCACCGGGAACCGAGCGTCGTCGAACTCGGCTCCAACGCCGATCGCGGTGCAGCGACCTTCCAGAACTGGCTCGAGCGCAATCCCCAGCCGAGCGCGGTGATCGCATTGACCAACGTCACGACGCTGAGCACCCTGTCGGCGCTGGCGCGACTGCGGGTCGACATTCCAGATCCGGTCTCGGTGATCGGCTTCGATGACTACCCCTGGATGAGCGCCCGCAAGACTGGGCTTACCGCGATCCGCCAGCCAATTGCCGAGATCGCGGCCGTTGCCTGGGGCCGGCTGCGCGCACGTATGTCCGGAGACAAAGCACCGCCCGAGCACTCGGTGCTGCAGGCCAGCCTGCAGGCCCGCGACTCCGTGCGCGATCTCGCCGCCATCGCGGCGGATGGCGGAGATGCCGGCGGTCCCGATCCGCTACCCAACCCGGAGCGACCGATCACCGCTCCCAAGGCGGTGCACTGACGAATATCGACTGCGGACGCCCCCGTCCGAGCCACCGTGCCGACAGAGCCCGGAGCAAAAGAATGACTGGAGGAAACGCGTGCAACTTCAACAAACGGCACGGATATTGCCGCTTCTTGCGCCGGTGCACTTGCTCGTCCTGAGCGTGATCGTGCTGCCGTCGCTCTATGTCGTCTGGCTGAGCCTGAACACGTCGAGCTTCGGCCAGGCGCCGAGCTTCGTCGGCCTGCAGAACTACTGGCGCGTCCTCACCGATCCCGCCTTCCACAGCGCGCTCTGGAACACCGTCGTACTCGTCGTGGTCGCGGTCCATCTGGAACTGGCCGTCGGCCTCGGCATGGCGCTGCTCTTCGCCAGCGGCCTGCCGTTCCGGCGCTTCCTGCTCGTCGCCGTGCTCGCGCCTTACGCCGTCAGCGAGGTCACGGCCGTGGTGATGTGGCGCTTCCTGTTCGATCCCGATGCCGGCCCGATCACCCTTGCGCTCCGCGCGCTCCACCTGCCGACGCTCGACTGGTCCTTCGAGCCCTCGCACGCGATGATCCTGATCGGGCTGCTGACGATCTGGCTGCACCTGCCCTTCACCTTCGTCATCGTCTACGCGGCACGCCTCGCGGTCCCGGCCGAGCTCTACGAGGCCGCGCGGATCGACGGCGCGACGCGCTGGCAGGCCTTCCGGCGCGTGACCCTGCCGCTGCTCGCCCCGGCGATGCTGATCGCGCTGCTCTTCCGCTACATCTTCGCTTTTCGCCTGTTCTCGGAGGCATGGCTCCTGACCAAGGGCGGCCCCGCCCGCTCGACCGAGGTGGTCGCGATCTACCTCTATCAGGAGGCCTTCAGCTTCAACGCCTTCGGCCCGGCCGCCGCCACCGCCTGGATCATGGTTCTGGCGTCCCTGCTGCTGGCAGGCGCCTATGTCCTGCTGCTCAGGCGTGGAGGCGTCGCCCATGCGCATTGAGCGTCTCCTCTTCGGGGCGGGCAAGGCACTCGCCGTGGCGGCGATCCTGTTCTGGTCGCTGTTCCCGATCCTGTTCATCGCAATGTCCTCGCTGAAGCCCGGCCAGGACATTTTCGCGGTGCCGCCGAAATGGCTGTTCACGCCCACCTTCAAGCACTACGCCGAGCTCTGGCGCTCCTGGGGCGTGTTCTTCGACGGGCTGCTCAACAGCCTGCTGATCACGGTGGGCGCGACGCTGCTCGCCATCCTCGCCAGCGCCTGTGCCGGCTACGTCTACTCGCGCAATTCCGGGCGCTGGCTCGGCACGAGCCTGCTCGGGCTCATCATCATCAGGCTGATCCCGCCGATCGTGGTGACGCTGCCTCTCTTCCCGATCGTGAACTGGCTCGGGCTGAGCGACACCCATCTCGTGCTGATCCTGCTCTACGCCACCTTCTTCGTCTCGCTCGGCACGGTGCTGATGCGCACCTTCATGGACCAGATCCCCCGCGAACTCGACGAGGCCGCATCGATGGACGGCGCCAGCCGCCTGACCATCCTGCGCAAGGTCATAGCCCCGCTGGCGATGCCGGGCGTGCTGGCGGTCGCGGTCTTCGTCATCGTGTTCTCATGGAACGAGTTCCTCTTCGCCTTTGTCTTCACGGCGACCCGGGCCAAGACTGCCCCGCTCGTGATCTCCGAGATGATCGGCTCCATCGACGGCGTCGACTGGGGGATCCTCTTCGCCGCCGCGACGGTGCAGCTCGTGCCCGTCCTTCTCTTCGTCGTCTTCATGAACCGCTACCTCGTGGCCGGTCTCACCGCCGGTTCGACGAAGGGGTAGCCAACCACAAAGAAAGAGGGAGGAAGCCATGCCGAAACTTCGTGAAACGCAGATCACACGCCGTGCATTCGTCGCCGGTACCGCTGTCGCGGCGGCGGCGCTCGCCGGCCGGCCCGCGCGCGCCGCCGGCAAGACGCTGAACGTGCTCAGCCACAAGGTCCACCAGACCGTTCTCGGCAGCGGCGACGGCGACCTCATGGCCAGCTGGCGCAAGGCCAACGACGCCGAGATCGCCTTCACGACCTTCGACTCGAATCCCTTGCAGGACCGGCTGTTCCGCGAGGCCAGCCTCAAGGAGACCGAATACGGCGTCGGCTATCTCATCGACAACCGGCCGACCTCGCAGATCGCGGCACTGTTCGAGCCGCTCGACGCCTATCAGAAGCAGGACGCCATCGAGGATTTCGGCGATATCGCGCCCGGCCTCGTCCAGGGCATGACGGTCGACGGCAAGCTGATCGGCATCCCCGTTCGCCACGCCACACAGGGCCTGTTCTACAACGAGGCCCTGCTGGAGGAAGCCGGCATCCCGGCTCCGCCGGCGACGCTGGAGGAGCTGATCGAGCAGGCGAAGAAGACGACCTTCACCTCCAGGGCCGGCACACCGGTCACCGGCATGGTGCTGGCGAGCGATCTTGCCGTCTTCCCTGTGATGTTCGCCCGCGCCTATGGCGGCGACTTCATCAGCCCCGATCTCAAGCTGGTGCCGAACCGCGAGGCGCTGGAGCAGGGGTTGGCGGCGCTGCGGGGGATGTTCGAGGCCGGCAGCCTGCCGCGCAGCTATGCGACGACCAAGAACGACGATCAGGTGACCTGGCTGCAGCAGGGCCGCGCCGCCTTCACCGTGCTGCCCTTTGCCCGCGGCGCACAGCTGAACAATGCCGAGCAGAGCAAGTTCCCGGGCAGGATCAAGGCCGTCCCCTTTCCCGGCTCGGCCGCGATCCAGGGCAAGATGCCGATGGCCTCGGTCGTCGAAGCCTGGGCGATGTCGATCCCGAAGAACGCCAAGGACAAGGCGCTGGCCTGGAGCTTCATCAAGGACGTCTCCAGCAAGCGCGTGACGCTCGGGATGGCGATCAACGGCAACGGCCCGGTCCGCGTCTCGACCTATGCCGATGAAGGGCTCAAGGCGAAGAACCCGCTCGCCGCCGTCGAGGCCAAGGTGCTGGCGACGGCGCGTGGCGCATTCCCGCCCTTCCCCGAGGCAGCCCGTGCACAGGCGACCTTCCTCGAGGAGGTCCAGCTTGCGGTGCTCGGCCGCAAGCCGGTCAAGGACGCCGTCTCCGCCATCATCGAGCGCGTCAAGCCCATGATGCCGGCCTGATTTCTTTCTCTCGGCTGCGGGGCGCGGCGCCCCGCAGGCATTCGCTCAGCTTGCTACGCCCTCAAGGATCTTCGCCATGACAACTGCGACCCGCTTCATCGAGGAGCCGGCCCGCTCCATCCCCGTCTCCGCCGAATATGACGTGCTCGTCGTCGGCGGTGGCCCTTCGGGCATAACCGCCGCACTCGCCGCAGCCGAGGACGGCCTGCGCGTCGGGCTGATCGAGAGCCGCAGCTTCGTCGGCGGCAACATGACCATCGGCCTGCCGGTACTCGGCTTCCTCGGCCAGAAGGGCAACCAGATCATCGACGGGCTGCCGCAGAAATTCATCGAGCGCCTGCGCCGGGAACGCCAGGGCGCGAGCGAGCACCGGCCCTGCCCGCTGCACATGGGCATCACGCTGGTCGAGCCCGAGGCGGTGAAGACAGTGGCACTGGAAATGCTGACGGAAGCCGGCGTCGACGTGCTGTTCTACACCTTCTTCGCCGGCGCGCTGGTCGAAAACGACACGATCCGCGGCGTCATCACCGAGAGCAAGAGCGGCCGCACCGCCCTTCTGGCCAAGGTGGTGATCGACTGCAGCGGCGACGCCGACGTCGCCTACAGCGCCGGCGTGCCGACAGAGAAGGGCAATGCCGAGGGCGGAATGCAACCGCCGACGCTGATGTTCTGTCTCGCGGGCGTCGACACCGATGCGCTCCGGCTCTCGATCGCCAACGCGCCGCCGGCGGCACGCACCTATCTCACCGACTTCATCCCGGCCGAGTATTTCGGCCAGAACCATCAGTTCATCGTCGTCGGCCTGCGCGAGCTCATGGCCAAGGCCAAGGCCGAGCGCGGCCTGCAGATCCCGAACGAGCGCACCATCATCATCACCGGCCTGAAGAAAGGCGAGGTCTGGATCAACATGACCCGCGTCAAGGGCACGGACGGCACCGATGCCCGGAGCCTGACCAAGGGCGAGATCGAAGGCCGCGCCCAGATCGACGACATCGTCACCTATCTGGTCAATTACGTGCCGGGCTTCGAGAACGCCTATTTCACCAAGACCGCGCCCTTCCTCGGCATCCGCGAGACGCGGCGCATCATCGGCCAATACGTGATGACGCAGGAGGACGTGCTCGCCTGCACGCATTTCGACGACGCCATCGCGGTCGCGAGCTACCCGATCGATATCCACCGGCCGGCGGATGACGGCTGCACGCTGATCTGGTGCGGCGACTGCTACGACATCCCCTATCGCTCGCTGGTGCCGCAAAAGATCGGCAACCTGCTCGTCGCCGGGCGCAGCATCTCCGCGACGCACGAAGCCATGGGCGCGATCCGCGTGATGGCGACCTGCATGGCGATGGGCGAGGCCGCCGGCCGCGCCGCGAAGATCTCGGTGCGCGGCAACCGCCCGCCGGCCGATATCGACGTCGAGGAATTGCGCCGCCAGCAACTCGACCACGGCGTCTATCTGCGCAACCCGGACGGCACCCGCGCCGGGCCGCCGAACCGCGCCGCGGCCTGAGATGGGCGGGCACTTCATCGGCATCGATGTCGGCACCGGCAGCGCCCGGGCCGGCATCTTCGACAAGCAGGGACGCATGGCCGCGACGGCAAAGCGCGACATCGCGCTCTATCGCGACGGGCCCGACTTCGCCGAGCAATCGAGCAGCGACATCTGGCAGGCCGTCTGTGCGAGCGTGCGCGAGGCGATGGCCGGAGCCAGGCTCACGCCGGACGATATCGCCGGACTGGGCTTCGACGCGACCTGCTCGCTCGTCGTGCTCGGGCCGGGCGGCAAGCCATTGCCGGTAGGCGCCCATGGCGATGCCGACCGCGACATCATCGTCTGGATGGATCACCGGGCCATCGCGCAGGCCGAGCGCATCAATGCCACCGGTCATCCCGTGCTCGCCTATGTCGGCGGCACGATCTCGCCGGAGATGCAAACGCCGAAGCTGCTCTGGCTCAGGGAGAATTTGCCGGCCACTTACGATGCGGCCTGGCAGTTCTTCGACCTGCCGGATTTCCTGACGTGGCGCGCGACCGGCTCGCTGGCGCGCTCGACCTGCACGGTCACCTGCAAATGGACCTATCTCGCCCATGAGGGCCGCTGGGACCCAGGCTATTTCCACCAGATCGGCCTCGCGGATCTGGCCGATGACGGCTTCTCGCGGATCGGCACCGAGATCGCCCCGGCCGGCACGGCGCTGGGCCACGGGCTGACCGAGCAGGCCGCCGCCGAACTCGGATTGAGCCCTGGCACCGCCGTCGGCGCCGCTCTTATCGACGCCCATGCCGGCGGCCTCGGCTCCGTCGGCGTACGCTCGCCGCATGGCACGGCGCTGACACGCTTGGCCTATGTCTTCGGCACCTCGGCCTGCACCATGGCTAGCAGCCGCGAGCCCATCTTCATCCCCGGAATCTGGGGCCCCTACGCGTCCGCGATGGTCCCGGGCCTCTGGCTCAGCGAGGGCGGGCAATCCGGCGCCGGCGCCGCCATCGAGCAACTCATCGCCTTCCACCCGGCGGCGGCGGAGGCACGGCACTGGGCCGAGACGCAGGGCATCTCGCTTCCCGACTGGCTGGCCGCCCGTGTCGCGCAGCACGGCGCCAACCTCTCGGAGGCGGTCCATCTTGCCGGGGGCATCCTCGTCGTGCCGGATTTCCTCGGCAATCGCTCTCCCCACGCGGATCCCCACGCACGCGCCGTGGTCGCCGGGCTGGGCATGGAGCGCGATCTCGACAATCTCGTCGCACTATACGTCGCCGGCCTGACGGGGATCGGGTACGGCCTGCGCCAGATCATCGATGCCAGCCGTGCCAAGGGCGCCACGATCGAGGCCATCGTTCTCAGCGGCGGGGCCGGCCGCCATCCCCTCATCCGGCAATTGCTGGCCGACTGCTCGGGACTGCCGCTGCTGGCGCCCGACAACGTCGACCCCGTCCTCCTCGGCTCGGCCATGCTGGCGGCCTCGGCGGCGCAGGCCTTCCCCGGTCTCGAGGAGGCGATGGCGGCCATGGCGCCGGGCGCTGCCATCTTCCCTCCCG
>NZ_JBIWYK010000130.1:0-7457 GCF_044752385.1 Allobosea sp. CER48
CTCTTGCTGAATTCTCGATCCGGGGCGAGCGTACGAATTCAAGTCAACTTGAGGTCAAGCATGTCCCGTCTCGATATCGGCGAGATCGCGGAGCGCTCGGGCGTGCCGCCTTCGACGCTCCGTTACTACGAGGAAATCGGGCTGATCCGATCGGACGGCCGTCGCGGGCTGCGCCGGCAGTTCGACGCCGACGTCTTGCTGAAGCTGTCGCTGATCAATCTTGGGAAGGCCGCAGGCTTTTCGCTGGACGAGATCGCCGGCATGTTCGGGCAGAATGGCGAGCCCGATATCCCCCGCGCACAGCTCCATGCGAAGGCGAGCGAACTGCAGCGGCAGATCGTGGGCTTGAGGACGCTGCGGGATGCGCTGCGTCACGTTGCCGATTGCCCTGCGCCGACTCACCTCGAATGCCCGACTTTCCGGGCTCTTCTGAAGACGGCATCGCGCAGGCCGCTCGCCTATGAACCGTCTCGGTCGGCTGATGGCACCGGCCTCCGGCCCTCGCGGCAAAGGCGGCGGGGCTCCGCCGTCACCCCGTGATTGGCGAGGTTGCCATCTGGGTCGATCTATCGCTTGGACAGCCTCCCGCCCCATGGTAGGGGACGCCGCAACGGAGCTGGGCCGCACCCGCCGCATTTCTCAGGAGCCGGACATGACCGAAGCCGCGCTGAACAAGCACCTCTCGAACTCCTTCTTCGGCGCTTCCCTGGCCGACGTCGATCCCGAGATCGCTCATGCCATCACGCTCGAACTCGGTCGCCAGCGCGACGAGATCGAGCTGATCGCCTCCGAGAACATCGTCTCCCGCGCCGTGCTCGAGGCGCAGGGCTCGGTGATGACCAACAAGTATGCCGAGGGCTATCCGGGCCGGCGCTATTATGGTGGTTGCCAGTTCGTCGACATCGCCGAGAAGCTCGCGATCGAGCGCGCCTGCCGCCTGTTCGACTGCAAGTTCGCCAATGTCCAGCCGAACTCCGGCTCGCAGGCCAACCAGGGCGTCTTCATGGCGCTGATGCAGCCCGGCGACACTTTCATGGGCCTGGACCTCGCCGCCGGCGGGCACCTGACCCATGGCGCCCCGGTCAACCAGTCCGGCAAGTGGTTCAACGTCGTGTCCTACGGCGTCTGCGTCGTCGACCAGATGATCGACTATGACGCGATGGAGCGCCTCGCCATCGAGCACAAGCCGAAGGTCATCGTTGCCGGCGGCTCTGCCTATGCCCGCCATTGGGATTTCGCCCGTTTCCGCGAGATCTGCGACAAGGTGGGCGCCTATTTCATGGTCGACATCGCGCATTTCGCCGGCCTCGTGGCAGGCGGCGCGCATCCCTCGCCGTTCCCACACGCCCATGTCGTCACCACCACGACGCACAAGACCCTGCGCGGCCCGCGCGGCGGCATGATCCTGACCAATGACGAGGCGCTGGCCAAGAAGATCAACTCGGCGATCTTCCCGGGCATCCAGGGCGGCCCGCTGATGCATGTCATCGCGGCCAAGGCGGTTGCCTTCCACGAGGCGCTGCAGCCGGAGTTCAAGACCTACGCCCACGCCGTCGTCGCCAACGCCAAGGCGCTGGCCGAGACGCTGAAGTCGAAGGGCTTCGATCTCGTCACCGGCGGTACGGACAACCACCTGATGCTGGTCGACCTGCGCTCGAAGAAGCTGACCGGCAAGGCGGCGGAGGCCGCGCTCGGCCGCGCTCACATCACCTGCAACAAGAACGGCATCCCCTTCGATCCCGAGAAGCCGATGACGACCTCCGGCATCCGCCTCGGCACCCCGGCGGCGACCTCGCGCGGCTTCGGCATCGCCGAGTTCAAGCAGGTCGGCGAGCTGATCGCCGAGGTGCTGGACGGTCTCGCCGCCCATGGCGAGGAGGGCAATGCATCGGTCGAGCAGGCCGTGACCGCCAAGGTCAAGGCGCTGACTGCGCGCTTCCCGATCTACTGAGGATAGCGTCGAAGGGGCTCTGAGAAAGGCTGGCGAACCGGAATGCGCTGTCCCTATTGCGGCTCCCTCGACACGCAGGTGAAGGACTCCCGTCCCACCGACGATCACGCTTCGATCCGCCGCCGCCGGGTCTGCCCCGATTGCGGCGGCCGTTTCACCACCTTCGAGCGCGTGCAGTTGCGCGAACTTACGGTCGTGAAGCGCTCCGGCCGGCGCACGCCGTTCGACCGGGACAAGCTGGAAACCTCGATCGCCCATGCGCTGCGCAAGCGCCCGGTCGCGCCGGAGCGCATCGAGCGCATGGTGAACGGCATCGTGCGCCAGCTCGAAAGCTCGGGCGAGGCGGAGATACAGAGTTCGGCCATCGGCGAGCTGGTGATGGAGGGGCTGAAGGGCCTCGACGACGTCGCCTATGTCCGCTTCGCCTCCGTCTACAAGAACTTCCGCGAAGCCAAGGACTTCGAGGAACTGCTCGGCCAGCTCGGCGCGGGCGAGGAAGACGTCGCCTCGGTAGCGGCTCTGCGCGACAGGTCCCCTCGCAAAGATGACTGATCGCAGCGCGATCGACCGCGTCTTCATGGCGCAGGCGCTCGCCTATGGTGCGCGCGGCCTCGGCACGACCGCGACCAACCCGTCGGTCGGCGCCATAATCACCCGGGATACGCCGGACGGCCCCGTGGTCGTCGCCCGCGGCCACACCCAGCCCGGAGGGCGCCCCCACGGCGAGGCTCATGCCTTCTCGCGAGCCGGCGCGGCTTCGATGGGCGGCACGCTCTATGTCACGCTCGAACCCTGCTCGCATCGCTCGGTGCGCGGCGGCATCCCCTGCGTCGAGCATACCATCCTGTCGGGCGTGAAGCGCGTGGTCTCGGCGATGTCGGACCCGAACCCCTTCATCGCCGGGCTGGGCCATGCGCTGCTGCGCACCGCCGGCATCGAAGTCACCGTCGGCGTGCTGGAGCAGGAGGCGCGGCAGGCACATCGCGGCTATCTCACACGCATTACGCAGGGCCGGCCGATGGTGACCTTCAAGATCGCCCGGACGGCCGATGGTTATGCCGGCGGGGCAGGGGGCACCCCGATCGCGGTGTCCGGCCCGGTTGCCGGCGGCTGGGTCCATCTTCAGCGTGCGCATCACGATGCGATCATGCTCGGCGTCAGTTCGGTGCTGTCCGACGATCCGCAACTCACGGTGCGCTTGCCGGGCCTCGAACAGCGCTCGCCGATCCGCGTGATCCTCGACACGCATCTGCGCCTGCCGATCGCTTCGAAGCTGGTACGCACGGCCCGCGAGGTGCCGGTCTGGGTCATCGCGGCCGAGAGCGCGCCGATCGAACCCGAGCAGGCCCTGGTCGCGGCTGGCGTCGAGGTGATGCGGGTATCCGCCGGACCGGACGGCCACCTTGATCTGCATGACGCACTGACGCTGCTGGGTACGCGCGGCATCACCCGCGTTTTCTCGGAAGGCGGCCCGCGCATCGGCGAGAAGCTGGCGCTGGCCGGGCTCGCCGACGAGGTGATCGTCTCGACCTCGCCAAAAACGCTGGGGCAGCCCGGCGTCGTTGCCGTGCGTCCGGGGCTTGCCGGCCTGCTGGCCGACCCCGATCTATACGCCCTTGCCGAGACCGGACTGGTCGGGCAGGACCGTTTCGAGCATTTCGTGAGGAGAGGCTGATGTTCACGGGCATCGTCACCGCCGTCGGCGAGGTCGTGGAGGCCGAGCGCAAGGGGCCGAGCCTCAAGCGACTCGCCATTTCCTGTCCCTATGAAGCGGAAGGCATCGCCATCGGCGCTTCGATCGCATGCGCCGGTGTTTGTCTGACGGTCACCGCGCTTCGGCCCCGCGAGGACGGCAAGCCCGGCTGCATCTTCCAGGTGGAAGCTGCGGCCGAGACGCTGGCGAAGACGCTCGTCGGCGAGTGGGAGCCTGGAACCCTCGTCAATCTCGAGCGCTCGCTGAAGGTCGGCGACGAACTCGGCGGCCACCTCGTCGTCGGGCATGTCGATGGTCCGGGGCGCATTCTGAAGATCGACGCGATCGAGCCCGATCCCGACGAACCCTGGGGCGCGACCGCCCGTTTTCACATCCAGGCCCCGCAGGGATTGGCGCGGTTCATCGCCACGAAGGGCTCGATCTGCCTCGACGGTACCTCGCTGACCATCAATACTGTCGAGGACGACGTCTTCACCGTCCTGCTGATCCCGCACTCCTTCGCCGTCACCACCTGGGGGCAGCGCAAGGAGGGCGACTCCGTTCATGTCGAGGTCGATCTGATGGCTCGGTATGCCGCGCGGCTTGCGGAGGCGCGTCCGCAGGGGTAACCAGCCTCTTCACGCTCCAAGAAGGATAGAAGAAATGGCCGGATCCCGGCAGACCTCGGCCGACAAGGCCGCAACTCCAGCCGTCGAGATCGACGGCGCCCGCGTCCTCGTCGTCGAGGCGCGCTTCTACGACAAGTACGCCGACGAACTCCTGGCGGGCGCGGTTTCGGTGCTGGAAGAAGCCGGTTGCCGCGTCGACGTCGTCACCGTTCCCGGCGCGCTGGAAATCCCCTCCGCAATCGTCATCGGCTTGCGTGCCGCCGACGAGGCCGTCGATCCTTATGAGGCTGTCGTCGCGCTCGGCACCGTCATCCGCGGTGAGACCGGCCATTACGACATCGTCGCCGGCGAGAGCTCGCGCGCATTGATGGATCTCTCGGTCGCCTTTGCCCTGCCGCTCGGCAACGGCATCCTGACCGTCGAGAACGAGGCGCAGGCCTGGGCCCGCGCCAACCGCGAGGACATGAACAAGGGCGGTGGCGCTGCCGAAGCCGCGCTCGCTGTCCTCCGCTACAAGCGTTCGCTGGCGGAGCCTTCGCAATGAGCCGCGCCGAGAAGCGGCGCGGCGCGCGGCTCTCGGTCGTGCAGGCGCTCTACGAGATGGAAATCGGCGGCCGTGGCGTCGTCGAGGCGATGGCCGAGTTCGAGCACTTCTGGATCGGCAAGGAGGTCGAGGAGATCGAGCTGCCGGAGGCCGAGATCGCCTTCTTCCGCGACGTGCTTGGCGGTGTCGTCCGCGAGCAGCGCCTGGTGGACCGCACGGTCGACGATCTTCTCGCCAAGGACTGGCCGCTGAAGCGCGTCGAGGCCGTCGTCCGCGCGATCCTGCGCGCCGGCGCCTATGAGCTCGCCTTCCGCAAGGACGTGCCGGCGCGCGCCGTCATCTCCGAATATGTCGCGGTCGCGCGCGCCTTCTATTCCGGCGATGAGATCGGCATGGTCAATGCCGTGCTCGACCGGATGGCACGCGACTTCCGCGCCGACGAGTTCGACGCAGCCAACAGCTGATGACCGAACCATCCCGCCCCGGCGAATTCGAGCTGATCGCCCGCTATTTCGCGCCGATCGCCGGGCCGGGCGGGCTGGGCCTTCTCGACGATGCAGGGCTGTTGCGGCCCGGCCGCGGCTACGAGGTCGTCGTCACGGCTGATGCACTCGTGGCCGGCGTCCACTTCTATCCCGATGATCCGCCCGAGGCGATCGGCTGGAAGGCGCTGGCGGTCAATCTCTCCGATCTCGCCGCCAAGGGCGCGAAACCCGAGGGCTTCGTGCTGACGCTGGCCCTGCCGCGGGGCTGGACCGAAGCCTGGCTCTCCGGCTTTGCCGCCGGCATCGCGCGCATGGCCGACGAGGCCGGTTGCCCGCTGGTCGGCGGCGATACGGTCTCGACGAGCGGACCGCTCACCTTGTCGATCACCGCCTTCGGCACGGTTCCTGCCGGCCGGATGGTCCGGCGCTCCGGCGCGAAGCCGGGCGACGTGGTGCTTGTCTCCGGCAGCATCGGCGACGGCGCGTTCGGCCTCAAGGTGCATGGGCCGGAGAAGCCGGGCTGGGTTGCCGCGCTCGCGGCCGAGAACCGGGCCTGCCTCGCCGATCGCTATCTCTATCCGCAGCCGCGCCACAGGCTCGCGGAGGTTTTGCAGCGGCACGCCTCGGCCGCGATGGACATCTCTGACGGACTGGTCGGCGACCTCGCCAAGCTGCTGAAGGCATCCGGCGTCGGCGCCGAGATCGACCTCGATGCCGTCCCGCTCTCGCCAGCGGCCCGCGCCGCGGTCATGGCTGATCCCGCACTGGCGGAACTGGCCTGGACCGGCGGAGACGACTACGAAATTCTCTGCACGGTTTCGGAAAGAGAATATTCTCCTCTGATGGCGGCAGCGAAAGAGATCATGCTTCCGCTGACACCGATTGGGCGGGTGATCGCCGACACTGGCGCCGTGACTTATCGCGAGAAGGGTGAATTGCGCGGCTTCGCGCAGGGCTCATTCTCTCACTTCTGACAGCGGCTCGTGATCGCGGCCGCAAGGCAGCGTTGTGATGAACCAGCACGTTCCGGTCCTCGATGGCGACAGGCTCGCGAAGCGCAACGCGCTCGTTCTTGCCGGTGCGCAGGCGCTGGGCGGCGCCAATCCTGCGATCATCATCTCGCTCGGCGGCATCGTCGGGGCGCAGCTCGTCGCCGACAAGGCGTTCGCGACGGTTCCGGTCAGCCTGCTACAGCTCGGTATCGCCATCGGCGTGATCCCGGCGGCGATGGTGATGCGCCGGCTCGGGCGCCGAAGCGGCTATCTGATCGGTGCGCTCGTCGGCGCGGCCGGTGCGAGCCTGGCGGCAGGTGGCGCCTCGCTGCGCCTGTTCTGGCTGTTCTGCCTCGGCACCTTCGTCTGCGGGCTCTATGGCTCCTTCGTCCAGAGCTATCGCTTTGCCGCCGCCGATACGGCGAGCGAGGAATTCCGGCCCCGCGCCATTTCCTGGGTGATGATCGGTGGCCTCGCCGCGGGGATCATCGGGCCGCAATCGGTTTACTGGACGCGGGACCTCACACCCGCCGCTCCCTTCGCTGCGAGCTTTCTTGCGCAGGGCGCATTGGCCCTGATCGCCATCCTGATCGTGTCCCGCCTGCGCGCCCCGCCGGTTGCGGCCGTCCGCTCGGGCGGCGGCCGTCCGCTGGGCGAGATCATGCGCCAGCCGAAGTTCATCGCCTCGGTGACGGCCTCGCTGGTCGCTTATGGCCTGATGAGCTTCGTCATGACGGCCGCGCCGATGGCGATGGTCGCCTGCGGCCATTCGGTGGGCGACGCCGCGCTCGGCATCCAGTGGCACGTGCTCTCCATGTTCGGGCCGAGCTTCTTCACCGGCCGGCTGATCGCCCGCTTCGGCAAAGGCACGATCACCTCCGTCGGCCTTGTCCTGACCGCGCTTGCGGCGGTCGTCGGCCTCACAGGCCTCAGCGTCGGCCATTTCTGGCTGGCCCTGATCCTGCTCGGCCTCGGCTGGAACTTCGGCTTCATCGGCGCCACTGCACTGGTGACGGATTGCTATCGTCCGGAAGAGCGGGTGAAGGTGCAGGCGGCCAACGACTTCCTCGTCTTCGGCTCTGTTGCCATCGCCTCGTTCTCGGCCGGCGGTCTGCTGAGCCACGGCGGCTGGGATGCCGTGAACTGGTTGGTGTTCCCGCCGG
>NZ_JBIWYK010000131.1:0-7457 GCF_044752385.1 Allobosea sp. CER48
CGGCGACTGGACAAGACGGAGAAGCGGCAGGCGCTGGTAGCTGCGTTGCGGCAACTGCTCGACGATGGGCAGGCTTCGGCCAAGGCGATCCTGGCCGGGCCACGCGGCGGCCTCGCCTGCGCGCACCGGCTTTCGGCGACGATGGATGCGGTCGTCATCGGCCTGCACAAGGCCGCGACCGGCTATTTCTACCCGGCCGACAATCCCTCGCAATCGGAACGGATCGCGGTGGTCGCCGTCGGCGGCTATGGCCGCGGCACGCTGGCGCCGGGCTCCGATGTCGACCTGCTGTTTCTGTTCCCGCACAAGCAGACCGCATGGGGCGAGAGCGTCGTCGAGTCCATGCTCTATCCGCTCTGGGACCTGAAACTGAAGGTCGGCCATTCCGTGCGCTCGATCGACGATTGCGTGCGCGAGGCGCGCGCCGACATGACGATCCGCACCGCCCTGCTGGAAGCCCGTTTCCTCATCGGCGACCGCGGGCTGTTCGACGAGATGACGCGCCGCTTCGATGCGGAGGTCGTCGAGGGCACGGCGGCGGCGTTCACGGAGGCCAAGCTCGCGGAACGCGAGACACGGGTGCAGCGGGCCGGCGCTTCGCGCTACCTGGTTGAGCCCAACGTCAAGGACGGCAAGGGCGGCCTGCGCGATCTCAACACGCTGTTCTGGATCGCGAAATACGCCTACCGCGTCCACGACGTGCGCGAGCTGGTCGCCGCGGGGCTCTTCGACAGGGAAGAGCTACAGATGTTCGAGCGCTCGGAGGAATTTCTCTGGCGCGTGCGCTGCTGGCTGCACTTCATCACCGGTCGCGCCGAAGAGCGACTTTCATTCGACCTGCAGCGGCAGGTGGCCGCCGCGATCGGCTATGTCGGCCGCAGCGGCCAGGCACCTGTCGAGCGCTTCATGAAAGCCTACTTCCTGATCGCCAAGGATGTCGGCGATCTCACGGCCATCGTCTGCGCAGCGCTGGAAGCGCGCCAGCAGAAGCCCCGCGCGACGCTTTCGCGGCTGTTCGACACGCTCGCCAAACGAAAGCGCGAGCGTTCGCTCGGCCATCGCGACTTCAAGCTGACCAGCCAGCGCCTCAACGTCGCCGATGACAGCGCCTTCGAGCGGGATCCGGTCAACCTGCTCAGGCTCTACGAGATCGCGAGCCGCGAGGATCTCGCCATCCATCCCGACGCGAGCCGCCTGGTGACACAGTCGCTGCGGCTGGTGACGCCGGGCCTTCGCAGCGACCCGGAAGCCAACCGGATCTTCCTGGAAATCCTCACAGCCCGCCGCTCGCCGGAGGTGGTGCTGCGGCGCATGAACGAATCCGGGCTGCTCGGCCGCTTCGTCCCGGATTTCGGCCGTGTCGTCGCGATGATGCAGTTCAACATGTACCACCACTACACTGTGGACGAGCATCTGATCCGGGCGATCGGCGTTCTCGCCGAGATCGATGCCGGCCGGCTCGAGGCGGAGCACCCGCTCGCCAACGAGATCATGCCGACCATCGCCAACCGGCGCGCACTCTACGTCGCGCTGTTCCTGCACGATATCGCCAAGGGGCGGCCGGACGATCATTCGCTCGTGGGGGCCCGCATCGCCCGCAAGCTCGGCCCCCGTTTCGGCCTGACGAGTGCGCAGACGGAGACCGTGGCCTGGCTGGTCGAGCATCATCTCGACATGTCCACCGTCGCCCAGAGCCGCGACCTCGGCGACCCCAAGACGATCGAAAGCTTTGCCGCGACGGTGCAGACGCTCGAGAGGCTGAAGCTCCTCCTCGTCCTCACCGTGGCCGACATCAAGGCCGTCGGCCCCGGCGTCTGGAACGGCTGGAAGGGCCAGTTGCTGCGCACGCTCTACTACGAGACCGAGCTCGTGCTGGCCGGTGGCCATTCCGCGGTGGAACGCAAGGCGCGCGTCGCGATGAAGCAGGACGCACTGCGCCAGCGTCTCGCCGACTGGAACGCGGAGGAGCGTGACGCCTATGTCGCGCGCCACTATCCCGCCTACTGGATCAAGGTCGATCCCGACCGGCAGGAGAAGCACGCCCGCTTCCTGCACGAGGCCGAGCAGGCCGGACGCACCACCGCGACCATCGTCGAGACCGACAAATTCCGCGGCGTGACCGAGCTGACTGTCCTGGCCCCCGATCATCCGCGCCTGCTCGCCATCGTCACCGGCGCTTGCGCGGCGGCCGGCGGAAACATCGTCGACGCTCAGATCTTCACGACCAGCGACGGGCTCGTGCTCGACACCATTTCGGTTTCCCGCGCCTTCGATCGCGACGACGACGAATTGCGCCGGGCCGGGCGGATCGCGGCCGCGATCGAGCGGGCC
Organism: Allobosea sp. CER48; assembly: GCF_044752385.1. Lineage (NCBI taxonomy): Bacteria > Pseudomonadati > Pseudomonadota > Alphaproteobacteria > Hyphomicrobiales > Alloboseaceae > Allobosea > Allobosea sp. CER48. Next base: position 2,332 of record NZ_JBIWYK010000131.1, read on the forward strand.
TTGAAGGGCGAGGTCAAGATCGCCGATCTGGTGGCCCAGCGCCGGGCGCCGCCGCCGCGTGGCCAGACTTTCCAGGTCCAGCCGGAGGTCATCATCGACAACGTGCTCTCGACGCGCCACACCGTGTTGGAGGTCTCCGGCCTCGACCGGCCAGGCTTGCTCTACGACCTGACCACTGCGATCGGAAAGCTCAACCTCAACATCGCCTCGGCCCATATCGCGACCTTCGGCGAGAAGGCGGTCGACGTGTTCTACGTCACCGACCTGACCCATGCGAAGATCGTCTCGACAGGACGACAGCTGGCCATCCGCAAGGCGCTGCTGGACGTCTTCAAGATCGAAGTCGAGAAGCCCGCGCCGATGAAGGCGAAGATGCCGGCCCGCGCTTGATTTACCGGGCCATAAGGCCGATATCCGGCACGAACGCGGCTGCGGCGCCGGCAAGACCGGCCCGCCCCCGGCAAGGGGCGGCGCAGCCAGCCAGCAAAGGGACCTGAAGACACGATGACGCAGAACCCTGCGACGGAAGACCCCAATCTCGAAGTCTCCGGTGAAGCGCCGGAGCAGGCCAGTGCGACCGAGGGCACCGAAACCCTGGTCGCCAAGCTCCAGGCCGAGCGCGACGATCTCAAGGACAAGCTGCTGCGCACGCTCGCCGAGATGGAGAACCTGCGCCGCCGCACCGAGCGCGAGATCGCCGATGCCAAGGCCTATGCGGTGACGAGCTTCGCCCGCGACATGCTCGGCTCCTCCGACAACCTGCGCCGCGCGCTCGAAAGCGTGCCGGCGGGCGCGCTGGAGACCGCCGACGCAGCTGCGAAGGCACTGCACGAAGGCGTCGAACTGACCGAGCGCGAGCTCCTGAAGACGCTCGAACGCCATGGCGTGCGCCGGATCGACCCGCACGGCGAGAAGTTCGACCCCAACCTGCATCAGGCCATGTTCGAGGCTCCTGACGCCTCGATTGCCAAGGGGCTGGTCTCGAAGGTCGTTCAGACCGGCTACAAGATCGGCGAGCGTGTGCTGCGCCCGGCACTTGTGGGCGTCTCCGCCGGTGCGCCGAAGGCGCCGACGGACGACGCGTCCAAGCACTGACGCCGTGTTCGAGGCCGCCGGCGTCGCCATCTTCGCGCTGACCGGAGCGATCGTCGCGGCTCGCAAGGGGATGGATCCGTTCGGCTTCATCCTCCTCGCGACCGTCACCGGTGTCGGCGGCGGCACGCTTCGGGACGTATTGCTCGGCAACAGCGCGTTCTGGGTGGGCGACCCGTCCGATGTCGCGGTCTGCGTGACCGTTGCTCTTTCCGCCTGGACCACCGCCTATTTCCGGCCGGGTCTTCTCGAAGGCTGGGCTGGACGCAAGGTTCTGATCTGGGCCGATGCGGCCGGGCTGTCCCTGTTTGCAGTCATCGGCACGTTCAAGGGCCTCGCAGCCGGCGCCCCCGTGCTGTCGGCCGTAGCGCTGGGGGCGATGACCGCGAGCTTCGGCGGCATCCTGCGCGATATCCTCGCCGGCGATCGCCCGATGGTGCTCTGGGGCCGCGATTTCTACGTCACGGCCGCGACCGCCGGGGCAGCCGTCACCGCGATGCTGACCGGACTCGGCTTTTCCATGGCCGTCGTCATGCTGGGTGGCCTGATCACCGCCTTCGGTCTCCGGGCCGGCTCGCTGCTCTGGGGTTGGTCATTTCCGAGCCTGCCGGGGAAGGTCTAGCTCAAGGCTTCGTCACGCGCCGGAGCGTCAGATTGATGCGCCCGCCCTCGGGAAGCAGCGTCGAAGAACCGGCGAGGATGCGGTCGATGCCGTGATAGGCGAGCCGCGCCTCGCCCCCGAACAGCAGGACATCGCCGGATGTGAGCTTGAGCGACGTGGTCTTGCCGCCACGCGCGGTGCCGCCGATGCGGAAGATCGCCGCGTCGCCGAGCGAGACCGACAGGACGGGGGCATCGAATTCCTGCTCGTCGCGATCCTGGTGCAGCCCCATCTTGGCAGTGCTCGCATAGAAATTGACGAGGCACGCCTCGGGCGGCTGGGGATAGCCTGACAACTCGGCCCAGAGATCGAGCAGGGGCGCCGGCATGATCGGCCAGGGCTCGCCCGTCTCCGGGTGCTCGGGCTGATAGCGATAGCCCTCGATGTCTGAAACCCAGCCGAGCGGGCCGCAATTGGTCATCCGCACCGAGAAGGGCTTGCCCGTTTTCGGCATGCGCGGCTGAAAGAACGGCGCCTTGCGCGCGACCGCGCGCAGCTCCGCCAGCAGCGCCGCCTGCTCCATCGGCCCGAGCTTGCCCGGCCAATGGACGACGCCCGGTGCGACGACGATGCGCGTCATCGTCAGAGGGTGTCGAGGCCGAGCACGTCGGCCATGGAGTAGAGGCCTGGCCCCTGTCCCCTGCCCCAGAGCGCAGCCCTGACCGCGCCCTGCGCGAAAAGGCTGCGATCCTCGGCGACATGGGCAAGTTCGAGCCGCTCGCCGGCGCCGGCGAAGATCACCTTGTGATCGCCGACCACCGTTCCGCCACGCAGGGCGGCGAAGCCGATGGCGCCGGGCTCGCGCGCGCCGGTGATGCCGTCGCGCGCCGCGACACGGTGCTGCGCAAGATCGATCTCGCGGCCTTCCGCCGCCGCCTCGCCAAGGAGGACGGCCGTTCCCGAGGGCGCATCGACCTTCATGCGGTGATGCATCTCGACGATCTCGATGTCCCAATCCGTGCCTAGCGTCGCCGCAACTTTGCGTACGAGCGCGGCCAGCAGGTTGACGCCAAGGCTCATATTGCCGGAGCGGATGATCGGCGTGCGCCGGGCGGACGTGGCCAGTTGCGCGAGATGCGAAGGCCCCAGCCCGGTCGTGCCGACGACGTGGAGGATGCCCGCCTCGGCGGCTAGGCCGGCAAAGGCGACGGTCGCGTCCGGCGCGGTGAAATCGAGCACGGCGTCCGCAGCGGCGAAGGCGGCAGCCGCGTCGCTCGTCACCGCGATGCCGAGAGCCGGCAGACCGGCAAGCACGCCGGCGTCCGACCCAAGGGCGCTCGAGCCCGGCCGCTCGATCGCCGCCGCCAGCCGGCAGCCCTGCGCCTGATCGATGGCGCGGATCAGCATCCGGCCCATGCGCCCGGCGGCACCGACGACGACGAGACGCATATCACTCATGGCTGGCGGGCTCCGGACTCATTTGCGGCAATGGCAGCACCGCTTGGCCACTATCGCAATAGGCCGGTTTCCGCCAGCCGCCCACCCGGAAGCCGGGCAAAGCAAAACGGCCGGGTCGCCCCGGCCGTTCTGGATCGCATGCTATGACGGCTCTCAGGCCGCCTGCTGGATGCCCGACAGCTTCCAGGCCCCGCCGCGCTCGCGCAGGAAGGTCCAGTATTCCTTGACCTCCTGAACCTGCGTCGGGTTGCCCTCGACCACCTGTCCGTTCTTGCGGTCATAAAGCGCGTTGATCAGGCTGAAGCGCATCGCGACCGTAGCGTAGTCGGTATCGCCCTCGCGCCAGGCCTGCGACAGGTCGCCCTGCAGCAGCTTGACGTCGGAGACGCGATCGGCGACGCCGCGGCGGACGTTCTCCGTCAAGTCCTCGTCGAAGTAGCCGAACATCTCCGGCGTGGTGCGCTGGCGCAAGCCGGCCTCGTCCTCGTTCGAATAGGCGGTGTTGATCTCGCCGAGCAGGCGCTCGAAGCTGTTGAAATCCTCGCCAGCGAGCTCGATCGGCTGCGGCTGCACGGCGGCAGCCGCCGCGCCGCCGCCGAAGCCGCCCATGCGGGCAGCGGCAGGCTGCGGCGCATCATAGCCCTGACGAGCATAGGGCGCGCCGGCGCCGGCGAGCTGCGGCTCGGAACGGCGACGGAAGAAGCGGATGGCGAGCATGATGATGCCGGCGATCAGCGCGATCTGCAGCAGGAAGCCGAGCATGCCGGCAAGCGAGGCCAGACCGCCGAAGAAACCCGAGCCGGAGAGCAATCCGAACAGGCCCGCGCCGAGCAGGCCCGCGCCGATGCCCATCATCATGTTGCGGGCGAAGGACGGACGGGCCGCTTGAGCTGCGGCCGCGCCGGCGGAAGGACCGGCCATCGACGGCGAAGCCGGCGAAGAAGGGGCCGTGCGCTGGAAGGTCTGGGCGCCACCGGGCGTCGTGTTGGTTGAAGGCGGCGCGCTGTTTGTGAACGACCCGCGGCTGCCCGAGCTGCGGCCGCCGCCCGGACGGGCTTCGGCAACGAGCGGCACGAGCAACAGGGCCCCGGCGACCAGGGCGACGGCACGTCCACGACGGGCAAGCGAAATCAGAGACATTGTTCCTCCCGGAGCCCCCCACGGGCTCTCTTCCGGGCAATATGGAGAGCGACGGCGGCCCGCGCAAGCCTCCCTCCGGCTAACATTCTGAAATACCTGACTATTTCAAATCAATGCATAATTATTCGTCGCGATCGGGCCTGCGTGGTAAACTGCGGCATACCTCGCGATGCCAGGCGCAGGGAGAGAGCCATGACCGGATCCGGACCGAGGCCTCACCGACACAGGGCGCTGAGATGGCTGCTCGCGCTCGCCGTTCTCTTCCTCATCAGCGAAGCCGCCGCGGCCGGGGAACCGGCCGTCGCGCTCGATCCTCCGCGTCTGGCGCAGGCACCGGAACCGCTCTGCTTCTGCTGGAATGATGGCCGCAAGATCGCGGAAGGAGCGATGTCCTGCATCCGCACGAACCAGGGACGGCGGGTCGCCACCTGTGGCCGCGTCGTCAACATGATGTCCTGGCAGATCACAGATACTGCCTGCCCTGAAAGTTGAGACGCGCGCGGGGCGCGACGGACAGGACAAAGAGAAACGCCGCCGGGAGGCTTCCCGGCGGCGTTAGCTTTATGGCTCTTGCGGTCTAGCGACTTCGAGACTGACCTCGTCAGAACGCTCCCAGAACGATCGCCATCATGAACACGAAGGCCGCACCCATGATCCATCGGTCGAGACGCAGCGTGACACTCATCATCACACCCTCCTCCTGTCATTGACCTGTCGCGGAAGCTAGCAGAACTGACGCGGGCCGCAAGGGGGCGACATCGCGGCGGCGGTGCGGCAGAGGCTAGTTCATCGTTAAAAATCGCTTAAAGCATTGATTAGATTTCGGAATACTTCT
>NZ_JBIWYK010000132.1:0-7421 GCF_044752385.1 Allobosea sp. CER48
GCCGGGTTTCATTGCCCGGCGAGCGCGGTCCCGACCCTAGTAGTGGAAGGTCCAGAGCAGGCTCTCGCTCAGCTCCTTGAGCGCTTCGACCGCATCCGGCCGCTCCCTTGCCACGGCGGCCACGAGCGCATCCGCGAGGGCAAAGACGGCGCCGGGCGCATTCGGCAGGAGGTGGCTGCGTGCCGGGGCGAAAAGCGTGACATCGGCGATCGCCGCCAGCGGCGAGATCGGGCCGTCGGTCAGCGCCAGGAGCTTGGCGCCACGCTTCTGGGCGAAGCCGGCGAGATCGAGCGTCGAGCGCGAATAGCGCGGCACCGAGATCGCGACCATCAGGTCGTCGGGGCGTGCCGACATCATCTGGCGCACCGCGCGCTCCGGCCCGGTGCGGGCGGAGGCGAAGATCACGTCGGCCCCGAGATAGAGCGACAGCCCGTCCTCGAGATAGGAGGCGATGTGGTGGCTCGCTCCCGACGCGGCGATGAAGACCCGCGGCGCCTTGAGCAGCAGCTCGACGGCCCGCGTCACCGCCTCCTCGGTCAGTCCGTCACGGGCAGCCTGCAGATTGGCGGCCTGGTCGGCCAGGGCGGCCTCGAAGGTCCCGAAAGTCGAGCCCGCCGCCGAACGGGCGCCGGCGAAGCTGTCGACCGGCGCATGGGCGAACTTCAGCGCGGCCGAGAGCGCGCCGCGGAACTCGCCATAGCCGCCATAGCCGAGCGCACGGACGAAGCGCGTGACCGTCGCGTTGGAGGTACCGCTGCCCTCCGCCAGCCCCTCGATCGTCATCGTGGCGACGTCGAGCGGGTGCTGCAGCACGAAATCGGCCGCGCGGCGATGGCCGTTGCTCAGGGACGGATAGATCTGGGCGATCCGGTTCGAGAGATCCGTCGAGGGCTTCAGACCTTGGGACATGTGCCTCCGCCCGGTTGACGTTCAAAAATTTTCATGTTTGCTACCGGACGAAAATAAACCTGTCAAAACGACGAGCGGGAGCGGATACCATCATGCGTCAATCCCTTTTCGTCGCGGCGCTCGCCGCGACCTGCCTGTCCGCCACGGCGGCCTCGGCGCAGACCCTGCGCATCGCCCTGGCCTCCGAGCCGACGGCCGTCGATCCGCACTATCACGACCTCACCCCGAACAACGCCCTGGCGCAGCACATCTTCGACTCGCTCGTCAGCCAGGATGCACAGCAGAAGCTGCATCCCAGCCTCGCGACCTCCTGGGAGAACGACGGCAAGAATCGCTGGACCTTCAAGCTGCGCGACGGCGTGAAGTTCTCGAACGGCAGGCCGTTCACCGCCGAGGACGTCGTCTTCACCTTCTGCCGCACCCTGAAGAACGAAACCAAGGTGTCGGATTCCTTTGCCGACGTCACCGGGAATTTCGCCTCGGTCGAGGCTCCCGATGCGCAGACGCTGGTCATCAACACCGTCAGCCCGGAGCCGCTGCTGCCGAACCTGCTTTCGGCGCTCCCGATCCTCTCGGCGTCCATCGTCGAGCACGGCCCGATCAGCTACGACATCGCCAAGAACTGCGGCGTCACCGGCGCCTGGCCGACCGTGACCGGCTTCAATGACGGTACGCTCGCCATCGGCACCGGCCCCTACAAGCTGAAGTCCTATGTGCGTGGATCCGCGATCGAGCTCGAGCGCAACCCGGGCTACTGGGGCAAGGCCGAGCCCTGGGAGACGGTGCGCCTGCTGCCGGTGACCAATGCCGGCCCGCGCCTGGCCGGCCTGCTCGCCGGCGACTACGACGTCATCGAGAACCCGGCGGCGCGCGATCTTGGGCGCATCAAGGACGACAAGCGCTTCGGCCACGTCATCACGCCCTCGACCCGCGTGATCTACTTCCAGCTCGACGTCGCCCGCGACCAGAGCCCCTTCGTCAAGTCGGAGGACGGCAAGAACCCGCTGAAGGATGCCCGCGTCCGCAAGGCGATGTCGCTCGCCATCGACCGTGACGCCATCGTCAAGCGCATCATGGATGGCGCAGCCGAGCCGGCCTATCAGTACCTGCCGACCGGCATGTTCGGCACGCAGCCGAACCCGCCGAAGCTGGCTTACGACCCGGCGCAGGCGAAGAAGCTCCTCGCCGAGGCCGGCTATCCCAAGGGCTTCCAGCTGACCCTGTCGACGACGAACGACCGCTACATCAACGACAGCCAGATCACCCAGGCCGTCGCCCAGTATCTGACCCAGATCGGCATCAAGACCGAAGTCGACGCGATGACGCGGGCGATCTACTTCCCGCGCCGCGCCAAGAAGGAATTCAGCGTCGCGATCGGCGGCTGGGGCTCCGGCACCGGTGAGGCCGCGTCCTTCCTGCGCCAGTGGCCGCCGACCCCGAACGAGACCAAGACGCTCGGCGGTTCGAACTATGGTGGCTACAAGAACGACCAGTTCGACAAGGTGATCCGCGAGGCCGTCACCACTCTCGACGACGCCAAGCGCGCGGAACTGCTGCAGGAGGCCGGCAAGCTCGTCGTCGCCGACAACGCCTTCATCCCGCTGCATTTCGAAAGCGGCGTCTGGGCCTTCAAGTCCAACCTCGCGGTCACCGGCCGGGCCGACCAGTTCATGCTGGCGATGTCGGTCAGGCCCGTCGCGAATTAAGTCGAAGCCAAAGAACCTGACAAAACGATGGGCGGCCCCCCGGGCCGCCCATCCGGAACACGCAGCGGAGCCGCTCTCGCCCCATGGCCGCCTATGTCCTGCAACGGCTGATCCAGAGCGTGCTCGTGCTGCTCGCGGTCTCGGTCGTGGTCTTCTTCGCCGTCTACGGCATCGGCGATCCGATCGAGCTTCTGGTCTCGCCCTCGGCCAGTGCCGCCGAGCGCGAGGCGCTGATCCGGCGCCTCGGCCTCGATCTGCCGATCTGGCAGCAATACTTCGTCTTCATGGGCAATGCGCTGAAGGGCGATCTCGGCCGCTCCTTCGTGCATGGCGTGCCCGCGATCGAGCTGATCCTCGCCCGCCTGCCGGCGACCTTCGAGCTGGTGCTGCTGGCGATGACCCTGGCGATCGTCACCGGCGTGCCGCTCGGCCTCTATGCCGGGCTCGACCCCGAAAGCCGCCCGTCCCGCATCATCATGGGCAGCACCATCCTCGGCTTCTCGCTGCCGAGCTTCTGGAAGGGTATGATGCTGATCCTGCTCTTCGCCGTGCTGCTCGGCTGGCTGCCGACAGCCGGGCGCGGCGAGACGGTGTCCGTGCTCGGCTTCAGGACCAGCCTGCTGACGCTTGACGGGCTCAAGCACCTCGCGCTGCCCGCCATCAACCTCGCGATCCCGAACATGGCCCTGATGATCCGCCTCGTCGCCGCGGGCACCACCGAGACGATGACGCAGGACTATGTGAAATATGCCCGCGCCAAGGGCGTGCGGCCGCGGCGCATCGTTAGCCGACACGTGCTGCGCAATATCCTGATCCCGGTCGTCACCGTGGTCGGCATCGAGTTCGGCAGCCTCGTCGCCTTCTCGACCATCACCGAGACGGTCTTCGCCTGGCCGGGCATGGGCAAACTGCTGATCGATTCCGTCTACCAGCTCGATCGGCCCGTCGTGGTCGCCTATGTGCTCTTGGCGACGCTGCTCTTCGTCACCGTGAACTTCCTGGTCGACATCCTCTACGCCGCCCTCGATCCGCGGGTGAAGCTGACGGGAGAGATGGCATGAGCGCCAAGATGAAGGCGCCGGCCGTGCCTGCCTATGCCGACACGCCCCTGCGCGAGAAGGTGCTGCGCCGCATCCGCAACCGCCCGACGACGCGCGGCGCCGCCATCCTGCTCGGCATCATGGTCGCGCTCGCGCTGCTCGCGCCGGTGATCGCGCCGCAGAACCCTCACGATCTCGCCGCGCTCAGCGTGATGGACAACCGCCTGCCGCCGGGCGAGACCGCGATGAGCGGCATGACCTACTGGCTAGGCACGGATTCACAAGGCCGCGACATGCTGAGCGCGATCCTCTACGGGCTGCGCACCAGCCTGATGGTCGGCCTCTCGGCGACGCTCGGTGCGCTCTTCGTCGGGATTTCGGCCGGGCTTCTGGCGGCGCAGTTCGGGGGCGCGGTCGATGCCGTGATCATGCGCATCGTCGATTTCATGCTCGGCTTTCCCTCGATCCTGGTCGCGCTCGTGCTGCTGGCCTCGATCGGGCGCGGCGTCGACAAGGTCATCCTCGCCATCATCCTGGTGCAATGGGCGCAATATGCGCGGCTGATGCGGGCTTCCGCACTTGTCGAGCGGCGCAAGGAATACATCGAGGCCGCCCTGAATTTCGGCCTCCCGACCCGGCACATCATGATCGCGCATCTGCTGCCGAATTCGGTCGGCTCGGTGCTCGTCGTCGCCTCGATCAGCGTCGCCAGCGCGATCACGCTCGAAGCGACGCTCTCCTTCCTCGGCGTCGGCGTGCCGGTGACGCAGCCCTCGCTCGGCCTGCTGATCGCCAACGGCTTCGAGTTCCTGCTCTCCGGCGAATACTGGATCGCGGTGTTCCCCGGCATCGCGCTGGTGTTGCTGATCGTCTCCCTCAACCTCGTCGGCGACCGGCTGCGCCGCAGCTTCAACGTGCGCTCATGAGTGACCCCCTGCTCGATGTCCGTGGCCTGCGGACGGTCTTCCATGCGCTCGACGGCGCCTGGCCCGCGGTGGACGGCGTCGATCTCAGCGTCTCGCGCGGCGAGGTGCTGGGGCTGGTCGGCGAGTCCGGCTCCGGCAAGTCGGTGACCGGCTTCTCGCTGGTGCGGCTGATCGATCCGCCCGGCGAGATCGTCGCCGGCACGATCCGCTTCGACGGCGAGGATCTGCGCGAGGCCGGCGAGGAGCGTCTGCGCGACCTGCGCGGCGACCGCATCGCCATGATCTTCCAGGATCCGCTGATGACGCTGAACCCGGTACTCAGCATCGGCGAGCAGATGAGCGAGGCAATCCTGGAGCATCGCGACTGCAGCCGCGAGGAAGCGCTCGGCGAAGCCGCTAAGGCGCTGGCCCGCGTCGGCATCTCCTCGCCGGAAGCGCGGCTGAAGCAGTTCCCGCACGAATTTTCCGGTGGCATGCGCCAGCGCGTCGCGATCGCGACCGCGTTGCTCAACGCGCCCGACCTGATCATCGCCGACGAGCCGACGACGGCGCTCGACGTCACCATCCAGAGCCAGATCCTGTTCGAGGTACAGAAGCTCGCCCGAGAGACCGGCACGGCCGTGCTCTGGATCACCCATGATCTCGCGGTCGTGGCCGAGCTCGCCGACCGGGTGGCGGTGATGTATGCCGGCCGGATCGTCGAGATCGGGCCGGTCGACGCGGTGCTCGACGCGCCGCGTCATCCCTACACGCTCGGTCTGCTCAACTCCTCGGCCGCCAATGTCGCCCCGGGCGAGCGCCTGAACCAGATCGACGGCGTTGCGCCGCGCATCGATGCGCGTCCGAGCGGCTGCCCGTTCCGGCCACGCTGCCCGCGCGTCCAGCCGGTCTGCGCCGAGCAGGACGCGACGGTGACGGAGGAGGGCGCCCGCAGCTTCCGCTGCCACAACCCCGTCCCGTTTGGAGAAGCGGCATGAGTGCTCCGACCGGCGCGCCCATCATCGAGCTCAAGGGCATCACCAAGCATTTCCGCCGCAATCCGACGATCGCCGAACGCATCCTGATGGCGACCGGCCGCGGCAAGGCGCCGCCGGTGCTGCGCGCCGTCGACGGCATCGATCTCAGCGTCAAGCGCGGCGAGGTGCTCGGCCTCGTCGGCGAGTCCGGCTGCGGCAAGTCCACGCTCGCCCGCGTCGTCACCGGCATCCTGAAGCCGACCACGGGCGAGGTGGTCTACGAGCAGCGGCCGGTGGCGGGGCTCAAGGGCAAGGAACGCCTAGACTTCCTGCTCAAGGTCCAGATGATCTTCCAGGACCCATATGCCTCGCTCGACCCGCGCATGAAGGTGAGCCGCATCGTCGGGGAGGCCCTCAGCGTCCACAAGCTCCTGCCGAAGGCGCAGATCGACAAGGCCGTCGACCAGGCGCTGAGCGAGGTCGGCCTCGATCTCGCCTATCGCGAGCGCTACCCGCATCAGTTCTCGGGCGGGCAGCGGCAGCGCATCGGCATCGCCCGGGCGCTGGCGGTCAAGCCCGATTTCCTCGTCTGCGACGAGCCCGTCTCGGCGCTTGACGTCTCCATTCAGGCGCAGGTCGTCAACCTGTTCATGGATGTGCGCGAGCGCCACGGGCTGACCTATCTCTTCGTCAGCCACGACCTCGGCCTCGTCCGCCATATCAGCGACCGCGTCGCGATCATGTATCTCGGCCGCATCGTCGAGGTCGGGCGGGCGACCGAGATCTTCGCCGAGCCGGCGCATCCCTACAGCGCCGCGCTGATCGCGGCGATTCCGTCGGCGGCCCGGCGCAAGCGCGCCTTCCAGCCGCTCAAGGGCGAGCTGCCCTCGCCGCTGGCGCCGCCGCCCGGCTGCCCTTTCCATCCGCGCTGCGAGCAGGCGATGCCGGTCTGCCGCGAGGTTCGGCCGCAACTCGTCGAGATCGCGCCGGGCCGCAGCGCCGCATGCCATCTGCACAAGGCTCCGGAGGCCGCATGACCACCACCACCCTGAACCCGCCGGTCGGGCGCAGCACGCAGCCCTTCGTAGACCGCCGCCACCCCGACCGGCCGCTGGCCGTGAATTTCTATCGCCCGGAGCGGCACCGGCCGAACGACCCGGTCATCGTCGTGCAACACGGCATGCTGCGCAACGGCGACGACTACCGGGATTTCTGGATCGAAGCCGCCGAGAAGCACAACCTGCTGATCGTCGCGCCGACCTTCCCTGACGAGCCGTTCCCGAAGGCCGAGGGCTACAATAACGGCCTCGTCGTCACCGCCGAAGGCGCTGTCGCGCCGCGCGAGCAATGGCTCTATGCGGTGCCGGCGAGGGTGCTCGACGCGCTGCGCGCCGGCGGCGTGATCGACCGCCCCGTCATCCGGATCTTCGGCCACTCGGCCGGCGGCCAGTTCGTGCATCGCATGCTGGCGACCGAGGGCGGCGAGCTGTTCGCCGCGGCCATGGCTTCCAATCCCGGCTGGTACACCCTGCCGACGCTCGATCGCCGCTTCCCGGAAGGGCTCGGCGGGCTCGATCTCGAGAAGGGGGCGCTGGCATGCTGGCTCGCCTATCCGATGATCATCTTCGCGGGTGATCGTGACATCGCGACCGATGATCCGAACCTCCCGGCGCAGGCCGAGGCGCTGGCGCAGGGTCCGCATCGCTACGGCCGGGCGCATTTCATGCTCGATTTCGGCCGGGCCGAGGCTGCACGCCTGGGCGTGCCCTGCAACTGGGAGCTGATCACGGTGCCGGGGATCGGCCATGACGGGGCAGCGATGTCGCGCGCCGCCGCCGCCTGGTGGTTCGACGGCCGCATTCCGTCGATCGAGGAACTGAGGCC
>NZ_JBIWYK010000133.1:0-7349 GCF_044752385.1 Allobosea sp. CER48
GGCGGCAGTTCCAGCAGGGCGGTGGCGGGCGATCGCCAGGGCTCGAGGCCCTGGCGATCGCGGTCGGTGAAGTAGAAGTGGACGTCGCCGACAGCGAGGCCATGCCGCACGGCAGCGGTCTGGGCGCTCCATTCGTCGAAGGCTCGCCGCTCGGAATCGCTTGCCTCGGCCGTGACGTAGGGGATGCCGAGGGCAGCCGCCATAGCGGGGCCGATCAGGTCCGGGGCGCGATAGTAGTTGTGATAGGTGAACCAGAGATCGGGGCGCGGCGAGCCGGAGCGATAACCTGCCAGCAGGCGCCCGATCAGGCGTTCCGCATCGGCTTGATGACGCGCGAAGCCGGCGGCGTCGGCGCTGGGCAGATAGCCGCGCGCGGCCTGCACGGGATCGACGGCATGACCAAGGCCCTCCAGCGCGGCGACGATCTGGCGCGCCATGCGCCGATCGCCGGAAACGCCGCCGTCGTCATAGAGGTTGAGCGTGGTGTGGAAGGCGATGCGCAAGGTGGTTCTGGGACGATGCGGCGCGCGGTGGATCAGCGATAGGGATCGGCTGCGTCGCGCAGGCCGTCGCCGAGGAAGTTGAAGGCGAGGATGATCAGGATCACCGGGACGACCGGATAGAGCAGCCAGGGATAGAGCGCCACCACATTGATGTTCTGGGCCTCGTTCAGCATCACGCCCCAACTGGTGATCGGGGGCCTCAGGCCGAGGCCGAGGAACGAGAGCGCCGTCTCGCCGAGGATGGTCTTCGGAATGGTGATCGTCGCTGCGGCGATGAGATGGCTCATGAAGCCCGGCACCAGATGCAGGCCGATGATGCGCCGCGGCTTGGCGCCCATCAGCTGCGCCGCCACCACATAGTCCTCCTCGCGCAGCGAGAGCAGCTTGGAACGGACGGAGCGGGCAAGCCCGGTCCAGTCCATCAGGCCGAGAATGATGGTGATGCCGAAATAGACGACGAGCGGGCTCCACGAGGGAGGCATGATCGCGGCGAGGGCCAGCCAGAGGGGGATATGCGGCAGCGACTGCACGATCTCGATGATGCGCTGGACGACGAGGTCGATACGCCCGCCATAGTAGCCGGCGATGCCGCCGATGATGACGCCGAGAACGAAGGAGATTGAGACGCCGAGCAGGCCGATCGAGAGCGAGATGCGTCCGCCATAGAGGATGCGCGAGAGCATGTCGCGCCCGAGCCGGTCCGACCCGAGGAAGAAGAAGGTGCCGTCCTTCGGCGGGCAGACGAGACGCCAGTTGCCGGGGATCATGCCCCAGAACATGTAGCTGTCGTCGCCGTGGCAGAAGAAGCGCAGCTTCTGCGGACGCGTGCGGTCCACCTCGTATTCGCGCTTCAGGTTCTCCATGTTGAGCCGCATCGTGTAGGGGTAGACGAACGGCCCGACGAAGCTGCCTTCGTGGAAGAGATGGACGCTCTGGCTGGGAGCGCGGATGAAGTCGGTATTGCGCGTCGTGTAGTGATAGGGCGCCAGGAATTCGGCGAAGGCCGCCATCGCGTAGATCGTCACGATGACGAAGGCCGAGATGACCGCGAGCTTGTGCCGGCGGAACTTCCACCACATCAGCTGCCATTGCGAGGCGAGATAGACCCGCTCCTGCTCCGGCGTCATCGCCTCGGTGGCATAGGGCTCGAACGGTGCGGTCGAGGCCGTATGCGGCAGGGGCGCGCCGTCCGGCGGCAGTGTGTTGAGCGAGTTCGCCGTCACTTGGTCGCGGTTCCCTGCAGGCGGATGCGCGGATCCAGGATGGCGAGCGCAATGTCCGAGATCAGCACGCCGATCACGGTGAGGAAGGAGAGGAACATCAGGAACGAGCCGGCGAGATACATGTCCTGGCTCTGCAGCGCCCGGATCAGCAGCGGGCCGGTGGTCTGCAGCGAGAGCACGATCGCGACGACCTCGGCGCCCGACACGATCGAGGGCAGGATGTCCCCGATGTCCGAGATGAAGAAGTTCAGCGACATGCGCAGCGGGTACTTGCGCAGCGCCTTGCCGGGCGGCAGGCCCTTGGCGCGGGCGGTGACGTAGTACTGCTTCTGGAGTTCGTCGAGCAGATTGGCGCGCAGGGCCCGGATCATGCCCGCCGTGCCGCCGGCGCCGATGATGATGACGGGAATCCAGAGATGTTCCAGGACCGAGCGGAGCTTGGCCCAGCTCATCGGCTGGTTGAGGTATTGCGGGTCGACGAGGCCGCCGATCGAGGTGCCGAACCAGACATTGGCGAAATACATGAAGACGAGTGCCAGCAGGAAATGCGGCACGGCAAGCCCGATGAGACCGATGAAGGTCAGGCCGTAATCGCCCCAACTGTACTGATGCGTGGCCGAGTAGATGCCGATCGGGAAAGCCACGATCCAGGTGAAGATGATGGTGGCGAAGGACACGAGCATCGTCAGCAGCAGACGGTCCCCGACGATCTCGCGGACCGGCCGCTGGTATTCGAAGGAATAGCCCATATCGCCTTGCAGAAGCCCGGCGACCCATCGGAAGTAGCGCTCGACCGGCGGCCTGTCGAACCCGTATTCCTGCTTCAGGAACTCGATGCGGCTCATGTCCGCCTTCTCGCCCTGGGCCTGCATCTCGGCCGCGAGCGTCTCGAAATAGTCCCCTTCAGGCAGGTTGATCACGGTGAAGATCAGCGCGCTGGTGACCAGCAGCGTCGGGATCATGATCAGGATGCGCTTGAGGATATAGCGAAGCAGCACGGGTCAGCCCTTGGTCTCTACCCGATCGAACCAGAAGGTATCGGGCATGTAGCGGCCGATGAAGGCCCCGGGTTCGAAGCTGTAGAGGCCGTTGTCGGGCACGTTGCGCAGGTCGCGCGAGACGACGATCGGCTGCAGCGTGCTGTTGATGACGCCGATGGTGAAGACCTTCTCCGCGTTGATGGCCAGCATTTCCAGCCAGATCGCGCGACGCTGTTCGCGGCTCGAGCTCATGCGCCATTCCTCGTAGAGCCGCACCAGCTTGTTGACTTCGGGCGAGGCCGGCCTTTCGCCCTCGCGGCCGTTGGTCTCGATGAACTGGCCCCAGCGCGGCCACTGGAACTGCGCCGAGGTTGTCGGCGCCAGCGCGTCCGGCTCCATGTCCGAGGTGACGAGGGCGTTGTCCATGCCGGCCCAGGCCGACATCACCGTCTGGCCTGCGATGATGCGCCGGCGGAAGACGTCGCGCTGGGTCGATCGCGGGTAAATCTTCATGCCGACGGCGAAGAAATCCTGCTTCAGAAGGTCGAGGATATCGGTCTCCTCGGTATTCTCGCCGGCCGTCTCGATGGTGAATTCGAGCCTCCGGCCGTCGGACAGCAGGCGCACGCCGTCATCGTCGCGCCTGGTCAGGCCGATCTCGTCGAGGAGCCGGTTCGCCAGCGCCGGATCGTGCTGCGTCCACAGCGAGGTGAAGGAGGGATCGTAGAGCGGGCTCTCGGGCAGAGCTGTATTGCCGCTCTCGCGGGCGAGTCCGAAGAAGATCACCTTGTTGACGTCGGCCCGGTTGATCGCGACCGAGATCGCCCGGCGGTAGCGGACGTCGCGGTTGAGGTCGCGCCAGACGGGGTC
Source organism: Allobosea sp. CER48 (assembly GCF_044752385.1). Classification (NCBI taxonomy): domain Bacteria; kingdom Pseudomonadati; phylum Pseudomonadota; class Alphaproteobacteria; order Hyphomicrobiales; family Alloboseaceae; genus Allobosea; species Allobosea sp. CER48. The sequence goes on from NZ_JBIWYK010000133.1 coordinate 3,577, forward strand.
GATGGCGTTGAGGTTCGGCAGGAGGGCGAAGTAGGCCCCTTCAGCGCGCTTCCAGAGCTTGACGTCGAAATTCATGCGCTTCGACGCTTCCTTGAGGAAGGTATAGTTGTCGAAGCGGAGGTAGCGGGCCTGGAGGTCGGCCTCGCCGGCTGCGGCCTTGGCCGGAATCAGCGAGCTCGTGCCGATGGTCAGCGTCACCTGATCGGAATAGGGCAGCTGGCGGCCCTTCTCGTCGACGCGGTGGAAGAAGGGGTTGCGCTCGAAGACGAACTGCTCGGCCGGCAGAGGCGTGGTGTTGCGCCAGGGCTCGAGCGTCGGCAGGCTGGGATTTTCCGGCCGGTACATGCGCGACAGGCGTTCGTGCAGGGCACCCCAGTCGCGCACGCGGTTCTCCTTGACCCGCTGCGTCAGCTCGTGCTTGGGCGCGTGCTTCTCGTGGAATTGCTTGAGATAGCGCGCCGGCATGAAGATGTAGGTCGGCTGCGCTCCGGCCAGCGCCGGCAGGAAGACCGGATTCGGCAGTTCCCAGCTGTAGCGCAGCTCGGTCTCGCTCAGCACCTCGAAGAAGGGCGCGTTGCCGCCGGACAGCATCGCCTGCGGCGGGCCGCCGGGAGAGAGGCGCTTGTTGTTGGCGACATCCTCCCACCAGTAGCGGAAATCCTCGGTCGTGAAGGGCGAGCCGTCGGACCAGCGATGCCCTTTGCGCAGGCGCAGCGTGAAGACGCGGCCATCCTCGACCTCGCAGCTCTCCAGCACGTCCGGCACGAGTTCGAGGTTCTCGTCATAGACCATCAGGCGCGTGTAGCCGTAGAGCGTCATCATCCGGATGTCGCGCTGGTCGCCCATCAGCATGCGGATATTGCCGCCATGCCGGCCGGGCGTGCGGCCGAGCTTGCCGAGATCGACGATGCGAGGCGAGGCAGGCAGGCGCTGTGCCACCGGCGGCAGCGCCCCGGAGCCGACCCGCTCGCCGAAGAAAGGGCTGTCGATCGGCGCGGGGGCAGCCGGCTGGGCCAGAGCGCGGCGCGGCAGGGCGGCACCGGCGAGGATCGCGGTGCCGATCAGCAGGGCGCTGCGACGCGTTGCATGCGGGCGACGGGCGGTCATGACACCAGCTCCCGGACATCGGCATTGGGCCGCGCGAGCACATAGTGTCCGTCACCTAGCGGCAGATGTTTCAGGGCGGAGACGTCCGAGCCGATGCGGAAAGCCTCACCCCAGTGACGGTCGTCCGAGGCGCCGCCCGGAGCCGCGAGCTTGAAATCGAGCTTGCGGTCGAGATCGGCGAAGGGAACCGAGCGCAACAGCGCCTTGGTATAGGGATGGACCGGCCTGGTGAAGAGCGCGTGCCGCGGCGCGAGCTCGACGATGTGGCCGCTGGCCATCACCGCGATGCGGTCCGCCATGTAGTTCACCACGGCGAGGTTGTGGGAAATGAACAGGAAGGTCAGACCGCGCTCGGCCTGGAGGTCCTTCAGCAGGTTGAGGATCTGTGCCTGCACGGAGACGTCGAGCGCCGAGACGGGCTCGTCGCAGATGATCAGCTCGGGGTCGAGCGCGAGCGCGCGGGCGATGCCGATGCGCTGTCGCTGGCCGCCCGAGAAGGAGTGCGGGTAGCGGTTCAGGAAACGGATATCGAGCCCGACATCCTGCATCAGCGATCTCACGCGCTCGTCCTGTGCGGCCGTGTCGCCCCTGTCGTGGATGGCCAGCGGCTCGCGCAGGATGTTCATCACCGTCATGCGCGGGGAGAGCGACGAGACCGGATCCTGGAAAATCATCTGGATCCGCGGCCGGAAGGCGCGCAGCGCCTCGCCACGCAGGCCCAGCACGTCGACGCGTTCCCGGCCATCGTCGAAGATCACCTCGCCGGAGTCGGCCGTGATGGCGCGCATGATGATCTTGCTGACCGTGGTCTTGCCGCAGCCGCTCTCGCCGACGAGGCCGAGGCATTCGCCGCGACGGATGTCGAAACCGACATTGTCGACCGCCTTGACGGTGCTCAGCGAGCCCTTGCCGAAGAAGCCGCGCGAGCCGGTGACATAGGTCTTGTGGAGGTCGCGCACGCGCAGCAGCGGGATGTCCCCGGCCTCCGGCGGTGGAGCCGGGCGCGGAGCCGCCGCCGGGCGGGGCCTGGCGTCGCGCAGCGCCACGAGGCGCTCGCCTTCCTGCATGTCGAAATGCGGCGAGGCATTGAGCAGGGCCTTGAGGTAGGGATGGCGCGGCCTGCGGAAAATGTCCTCGACCGGGCCGCGCTCCATGATCTCGCCGTGGAAGATCACCACCACTTCGTCGGCCATGTTGGCGACCACGCCGAGATCGTGGGTGATCAGAAGGATCGCCATGCCCATCTCGGCCTGGAGATCGCGCATCAGGTCGAGCACCTGGGCCTGGATGGTGACGTCGAGGGCCGTGGTCGGCTCGTCGGCGATCAGCAGCGCCGGCCGGCAGATCAGGGCCATCGCCAGCATGGCGCGCTGGCGCAGGCCGCCCGACAGTTCGAATGGATAGAGTCCATAGGCGCGATGCGGGTTCTTGAAGCCGACGCGCTTGAGCATGGCCTCGATCAGGCCGCGCGCCTCCGCCTTCGGCATCGGCCGGTGCAGGAGCAGCGCCTCCTCGATCTGGTTGCCGATGGTGTGGACCGGCGAGAGCGAGGACATCGGCTCCTGGAAGATCATGCCGATGCGCCCGCCACGCAGCGCCCGGATCTCCGGCCCTTCGGCCGGCAGGCCGGCAATGTCGATCGTCGTCTGCGGCGCCAGCGGGTCGCGGAACCGGATCTCGCCGCCGGTCACCGCTCCGGCGCGCGGCAGCAGGCCCATGATCGCCTGCGAGATCACCGATTTGCCGGAGCCGGACTCGCCCACGAGCGCCACCGTCTTGCCGGCGGGAACACGAAGGCTCACACCTTTCACCACCTCGCGGGCGAGGCCGTGAACGGTAAAGCCGATCCGCAGATCGCTGATACGAAGGATATCCATGACTCTATTCGACGCCACTCGGAGCTGACCGCTCCTCACCTGACGTCACTAGACGTCGAAAGTTCCTGCTTGCCAATGGGTTTCGACGGATCGTCCCATTCGTCCGGACATTGCCCGCCTCGGATGACATCGCTGCAACGTGGCCCGCGCCGGAAATCGTCATAGCTGACGCTCCAGGGCTGGCGCGCCGGTGCGCGATAGGGACCGAACTTGAAATACTGGTTCCCATCGAGGCCCGGACCGCTATGGCCGATATGCCCGCGGACCGTCACGATCCGGATGCCGTCGGCCACGACCTCGATATGCCCCGCGCCATCGGGGCCGGGCTGCGAGCGGACGACGAAATCGATCCAGCCTTTTCGCGCTGGCGGCAGGCCGGCGTGCTGCAAGACCTGGATGCCGGGCGCGCAGGCATTGAAATAACCGGGGTAGTTCCCACGTGCCGATCCGGCTTCCATGGCGACGAGGGCGCGCGTCTGGCGGACCTTCGGGCGGTCGAAGACCAGCGCCTCCCCGGGGCGACAGCCCTCCGGCCGTTCCCGGCTGCCGATCGGATAGGACACGATGCGATCGGTCTCGACGGTGATGCCGAGGCGCCCGCGATACAGCCGCAGCGCGAGGAAAGGCGAGTAGTCGCCCTCGGCGCCGGCACGGATCTGGCGCTTCCACTGGGCAATCACATATCTGCGATCATCCTGCGGCACCGGGGCGTCGAGATGCAGCGCAAGCCCGTACCAGACGGTGCTGCGATAAGGCGCGAGCACCTCGGGGCGTTCCCAGACCTCGGCG
>NZ_JBIWYK010000134.1:0-7341 GCF_044752385.1 Allobosea sp. CER48
TACAACCACATCCGCGCCGATCTTCGTGTGCATTGTCATCTCAGGGCTCCTCACGCGGCCGACTTCAGGCCGACGCCCATCTCATCAAGGACATCCGACACGGTGGCGACGAAGGCGCGCATGTCCTGCGCCCCGAGCGCGCCGATGCAGCCGATCCGGAAGCTGTCCGCGACCGTCAGCTTGCCGGGATAGATGACGTAGCCGGCATCCTTCAGCGCGTCGTAGAAGCGCTGGAAGACGAAGTTCTTGTCCTCCGGCATGTGGAAGGTCACGATGATCGGCGCCTGGCGGGCCGCCGGCAGCAGTGTGCGGAAGCCGAGCCCTTCCATGCCTTCGATCAGGATGCGCGCGTTTTCGGCATAGCGCTCGCCGCGCCCGGCCACGCCGCCCTCGGCCCAGAATTCCTGCAAAGCCGCGTGGAAGGCGACGATGACATGGATCGGCGGGGTGAAGCGGTACTGCCCGGTGCGCTCGAAGCCGGCATTCTGGTCGTGCAGGTCGAGAACCAGCGTCGTGGCGTTGCCCTTGGTCTCGGCGAGTGCGCTCTTGCGGGCGATGACGAAGCCGAGGCCGGGTACGCCCTGGATGCATTTGTTGGACGAAGCCGCAACCGCATCGAAATAGACCTCGCGGCTGTCCAGAGGCAGGGCGCCGAAAGCGCTCATCGAGTCGATCAGCAGGCGGCGGCCATGACGCTTGACCAGCGTCGCGATCGCCTCGATCGGGTTGCGGATGCCGCTGGTCGTCTCGCAATGGACGGTAAAGACGTGGGTGATGCCGGCATCGGCCACCAGCATGCGGTCGATCTCGGCGAGATCGGGCGGAGTGTCCTCGGCGGTCTCGTGGACCACGACAGCGCGGCCGGCGATCTCGACGATGCGCCTGGCGCGCTGGCCATAAGCGCCGTTGATCAGGACCAGGATCTTGCCGTCCCGCGGCACGAAGGTCGTCAGCATCGCCTCGACGGCAAAGGTGCCGGAGCCCTGCATCGGCACGGTGACGAAGTCGTCGCCGCCATGGATGATCTTCGGCAGCTCTTCCAGAACCGCCTTGTTGATGCCGACGAAGGTCGCGTCGCGCGAACCCCAGTCATGCACCATCGCTTCCTTGATGGCCTTGCTGGTGGTCAGCGGGCCGGGCGTCAGCAGAAGGGGATCTCCGGTCTCGGAAGAGGCAGGACGGCGGGCTTGGGCCATGTCGCTCTCGCAATGTCGTTGCAGCGGATGGCCTGACGCTAGGATGCGAGTTGACATAGTTCCAATACATCGTTTCCATCGCTCCTATAGATAGGATCTATAGCGATGCCAGTCAGCTATTCGGGCCTTGCCGCCTTTCATGCCGTCGCCGAGGCAGAGAGCTTCACGGGTGCGGCGAAGGCGCGCAACGTCAGCCAGCCGACGCTTTCGGCGCAGGTCCGTGCGCTGGAGGATGCCTATGGCGTGCGCCTCTTCGACCGTGCCGGCCGCCAGGTCCGGCTGACGCCGCTCGGGCAGAGCCTGTTCGTCATCACCGCCCGGCTCTTCACCGCCCAGGACGAGGCGCAGTCCCTGCTCGCCGGCACGCGCACTCTCCAGCGCGGCCATCTCCGGATCGCCGCCGACAGCGCGACCCATGTCATGGCGGCGCTGTCCCGCATGCGTGAGCGCTATCCGGGGCTGACCTTCTCGCTGACGATCGGCAATTCATCCGAGGTCGTCGACCAGATCATGGACTTCGCGGCCGATGTCGCGATCACGGCCCGGCCGAACTCCGATCCGCGCATCCACAGCATCAAGCTGCGCTCGGACAATCTCGTCGCCTTCGTCGGAAGCGGCCATGAGCTGGCTCGCCATGACAGCCTGCCGATCGAGGCATTTGCCGGGCAGGACATCGTCCTGCGCGAGCGTGGCTCGATCACGCGCGAGGTATTCGAGGAGCGGCTGGCAGCAGCCGGGGTGAAGCCGGCGAACCTCCTCGAAGTGCAGTCCCGCGAGGCCGTGCGCGAGGCGGTGGCGGCAGGCTTCGGGCTCGGCGTCACTTTCGACGCCGAGTTCCGGCCGGTACCGGAGCTCAAGCGGCTCCTCATCACCGGCGCCAATTTCGAGGTCGGCGAATATGCCGCCTGCCGCGCCGAACGCCGCCGCCTGCCGCTGGTGCGCAGCTTCTTCGACGCGGTTCAGGTCATCGCCGACGAGGGGTGAGCAACCGGCCGGCTGCGCTCACGCGCCGCTGAGCGTGCGCCTGACGGCGTCGTGCCAGCCCTTGACCTTGTGGGCACGCTGGGTCGCCGCCATCGCGGGCGAGAAGCGCCGCTCCAGCCGCCATTGATCGGCGAAGCGCCCCGGCTCGGGCAGCAGCCCGGCATCAAGCCCGGCGAGATAGGCCGCGCCCAGGGCCGTCGTCTCCAGCACGGTCGGCCGGTCGACGGGCAGGTCGAGGATGTCGGCGAGGCGCTGCATGGTCCAGTCGGAGGCGACCATGCCGCCATCGACCCTGAGCACCGAGCGCCCGCCCTGCCCGGCCTCGGGCCAGTCGGCATGCATCGCCTCGATCAGGTCGAGCGTCTGGTAGCAGACGCTTTCCAGCGTGGCGCGCGCGAACTCGCGCGGACCGGAATTGCGGGTCAGGCCGAACATCGCCCCACGTGCATGCGCATCCCAGTGTGGGGCTCCGAGGCCGACGAAGGCGGGCACCAGATAGACGTCCTGCTCGGGGTCGGCGGCCTCGGCCAGGGGGCCGGTATCGCTGGCCTTCTCGATGATGCCGAGCCCGTCCCGCAGCCATTGCACCGCGGCACCGGCGATGAAGATCGAGCCCTCCAGGGCAAATGTGCGCTTGCCGTCGAGCTGATAGGCCACGGTGCTGAGCAGGCGGTGCTTCGAGCGGACCGGCTTGTCACCGGTGTTGAGCAGGGCGAAGCAGCCGGTACCATAGGTCGACTTGACCATGCCCGGCGTGAAGCACGCCTGCCCGATCGTCGCTGCCTGCTGGTCTCCGGCCATGCCGCGCACCGCGATCGGGGCGCCGAAGAGCTCCGGCGCCGTATCGCCGAAATGCACGGCGCAATCGCGCACCTCCGGCAGGATCTCCTCCGGGATGTCGAACAGGCCGAGCAGTTCGGGATCCCAGATGCCCCGGCCAATGTCGAACAGCATGGTGCGCGCTGCGTTGGTGGCGTCGGTCGCGTGCACGGCCCCGCCGGTCAGCCGCCAGAGCAGGAAGGAATCGATCGTGCCGAAAGCGAGCTCGCCCGCCTCCGCACGCCGCCGGGCGCCGGGTACATTGTCGAGCAGCCAGGCGATCTTGGTCGCGGAGAAATAGGGGTCGATGCGCAGGCCCGTCCGCTCCGCCACGAGCCCCTCATGCCCGGCGGCGGCGAGATCGGCGCAGGCCTGTGCCGTGCGGCGGTCCTGCCAGACGATGGCGCGGTGGATCGCCCTGCCCGTCCGCCGGTCCCAGATCAGCGTCGTCTCGCGCTGGTTGGTAATTCCGATGCCGGCAATCTCGCGTGCGCTCAGGCCGGCCTTGGCGATCGCCTCCCGCGCCGTCGCCAGCACGCTGTCCCAGATGTCTTCCGGCTCGTGCTCGACCCAACCAGACGCCGGGAAATGCTGCGGAAACTCCTGCTGGGCCGAGGCAACGACCGCGAGCGCTGCATCGAACAGGATGGCGCGCGACGACGTCGTGCCCTGGTCGATGGCGAGGATATGTCTGGCGGCCATGGCGAATCCCTGCCCTGTCTGTTTTCGCCGGCGCGCCGGCCCGCGGACACTGGCCGATCACGCCACCGGCATGCAAGGCCGACCATGACGCGGGCAAAACCCCGCTGTGCAAGGTTCTATCTCGCAAGGTTCGATTGGTCGGCAAGGTTCTGCTTGGCACACGGCTTGGGCTGTAGTTAGCTCACCGTGAAGCAACAGATTGTGCTGCATCGCAGCCCCTGTTCCGGTCGACAGGCCGGGCAGGCCGAGGGACTGGAACGGTGGCGGTCGAGGACCGGCAGCAACGGGACGCCACGCATGTGGCGCCGCCGCACAGGCGCAACGCCGATCCGCACCGGGCCGGCGCAGCCGCCGTTGGCGCGGGGGGCAACGGCTTCGCCCGCTCGCCGGCTCCGCAGCGCCCTGCCGCGACCTACGCCGCGCTCGACCTCGGGACCAACAACTGCCGCCTCCTGATCGCGCGCCCGGCCCAGCACGGCTTCCGGGTCGTCGATGCGTTCTCCCGCATCGTGCGCCTCGGCGAAGGGCTCGCGGCCAGCAGCCGGCTTGCCGACGCAGCCATGGACCGGGCCGTCGAGGCGCTGAAGATCTGCCGCGGCAAGATGGCGAATCGTGGCGTCACGCGAGCCCGCCTCGTCACTACCGAGGCCTGTCGCGCGGCCAGCAACGGGCTCGACTTCATTCGCCGGGTCGCGGCCGAGGCCGAGCTCTCTCTCGAGATCATCGACCAGCGGACCGAGGCGGCGCTCGCAGTCTCGGGTTGCGCGGCATTGACCGACCCGGCGGCCGAGAGCGTCATCGTCTTCGACATCGGCGGCGGCTCGACCGAGATCGTCTGGCTCGGCGGGCGCAGCGAGGCACGTGACCCGGCCGCGCGCATCCGCGAATGGGCCTCGCTGCCGATCGGCGTGGTCACCGTCGCTGAACGCTATGGCGGCATCGAGGTCAGCCGCGAGCTCTTCGAGCAGATGGTTCGGGATTGCACGCAGGCCCTTGAGCCATTTGCCAAAAAGGCAGCCGGCGCCCGCGACACCCGGGGCTTCCATCTGCTGGGGACCTCGGGCACGGTTACCACCGTCGCCGGCATCCATCTCGACCTGCCGCGCTATGACCGACGCGAGGTCGACGGGCTGTGGATGCATCAGCGCGATGTATCCGCCGTCATCGACCGGCTGATCGATATGGACTATGCCGCCCGCGCGGCCAATGCCTGCATCGGCCGCGAACGCGCGGATCTGGTGCTGGCCGGCTGCGCGATCTTCGAGGCGATCCATCGCGCGTTTCCCAGCGAGCGTGTCCGGATCGCCGATCGAGGGCTGCGGGAGGGCATCCTGCTGCGCATGATGCACGAGGACCGCGCCTGGTGGCGGCGGAAATAGGTTCAGGACTATGAGCACCGGAAAATCGGGGGGAAAGGCCGGCGGCGGTAAGGCCTCCGCAGGTGCGCGCGACCTGCGCGTCAAGGTGAAGAAGGCCGGCAAACTCAAGCATTCCTCGCAGCTCTGGCTCGAGCGCCAGCTCAACGATCCCTATGTGAAGCGCGCCAAGGAGATGGGCTATCGCTCCCGCGCCGCGTTCAAGCTCGTGGAGATGGACGATCGCTACAAGTTCCTGAAGCCGGGCCAGCGCCTCGTCGATCTCGGCTGCGCGCCGGGCGGCTGGTGCCAGGTCGCGGCGACGCGCATCGGGCTCGAACAGGGCAAGGGCCGCATCATCGGCATCGACCTGCTGCCGGTCGACCCGATTCCCGGCGTCGACCTGATTCAGTTGGACTTCATGGCCGAGGAGGCACCTGCCCTCCTGACCGAGCGCCTCGGCGGCCAGGCCGACGGCGTGATGTCGGACATGGCGGCCAACACTACCGGCCACAAGAAGACCGACCACCTCAAGATCATCGCGCTGGCGGAGGCTGCAGTGGAGTTCGCCCACAGCGTGCTGGCGCCCGGCGGCTTCTTCCTCGCCAAGCTCTTCCAGGGCGGCGACAGCGCCGAACTCCTGACCGGGCTGAAGCGGGACTTCACGACGGTGCGCAACGTCAAGCCGGCGGCAAGCCGCGCCGATTCGTCCGAACTTTATGTCCTGGCGACCGGCTATCGTCGGAAGCAGCCGGAGGAGACGGTCGACGCCTGACCGGGCTGCCGGCAGCCGGACGGGCCGAAGCGCTCCCTCCTCCAGCGGCTTCTGGTCGGCGAGCGCCTCGGCCGTGACCTTGCGCGCGCTCACCGGAACATGGCCAGAGACCTCGGCCCCGGCATCGGGCGCAAGCCGCATCATCCAGAGAGCGGAAGAGGCCGACACCAGCCCGACCAGCGCGAAGGCCGGCCAGAAATCTCCGGCGGCCAGCGCCTTTCCGCCATGGAAGGCGTTCACGCTCTCCAGCGCGAAGGCGCCGATCGTGACGCCGATGCTGAGCGAGAGCTGCTGGGCCACGCTCGACAGGCTGGTCGCGCTCGACATGTCCCGGTTGGAGACGTCGGCATAGCTCAACGCATTGATGCCGGTGAACTGCAGCGAGCGGAAGCAGCCGCCGACCAGCAGCACCGAGAGCATGATCGCGTAGGGCGTCGTCGGGGTGAAGAGGCCTGAAGCTGCCAGGAACGCGGCTCCGATCAGGGCATTGACCGTGAGCACGCGACGGAAGCCGAAGCGCGCCAGAATGGTTTTTGCCAGCGTCTTCATGATCAGCGCGCCTGCGGCCGAAACGAAGGTGATCAGCCCCGAATGCAGCGGGTCGAGCCCGAATCCAAGCTGCAGCATCAGCGGCAGGAGAAACGGGATCGCGCCGATGCCGGTGCGGAAGACAGAGCCGCCGATGACGCCGATGCGGAAGGTCGGGTTCCGGAACAGCGCGAGGTTGAGCACGGGGTAAGGCACGCGCCGCGCATGGAACCAGTAGGTGACCAGCGCGGCCGCGCCGAGCAGCATGCAGCCATAGGACACGAAGAGCGGAACGAGGTGCCGCCCGCCCGTGGCCAGGCCGAGCATCAGGCTCGCGAAGCCGAATGAGGACAGGAGAAAGCCCTTCACGTCGAGGGGCGCCACGTCGTCTTCGCGAATATCCTCGAAGAACAAGCTCGAGAGCACGATTCCGACGATCCCGATCGGGATGTTGATGAAGAAGATCCAGCGCCAGTCGAAATAGGTAGTGATGAAGCCGCCGAGCGGCGGCCCTACCACCGGCCCGACCAGCGCAGGAATCGTCAGATAGGCCAGTGCTCCGACGATCTCGGACTTGCTGACGCTGCGGAGGATCACGAGGCGGCCGACGGGCACCATCATCGCGCCGCCCATGCCCTGTACGAAGCGCGCCCCGACGAAGGCGCCGAGCGAGTTCGACATGGCGCAGAGGATCGAGCCCAGCATGAAGACGCAGAGTGCCGAGCGGAAGATCGTGCGCGCCCCGAAGCGGTCTGCCATCCAGCCGGAGATCGGGATGAAGACGGCGAGGCTGACGAGATAGGAGGTCAGCGCGAGCTTCAGCGCGATCGGGTCCTCACCCAGCGATTGCGCGATGACCGGCAGCGACGTCGCGATGACCGTGGAGTCGGTGTTCTCCATGAACAGCGCGCAGGCGACGATGAGAGGCAGAAGTTTGGCGCGCTGCAAGGCTTTGACCTTCCGTGCCCGCGGCGGCGCGAGC
>NZ_JBIWYK010000135.1:0-7304 GCF_044752385.1 Allobosea sp. CER48
TCTGTCCCGGGATCAACTCGACCAGGCCGTAGCGGCGCAAGGTTTCCATGTGCACGAAGACGTCGGGCGCCCCTTCGCCCTTCGAGACGAACCCGAAGCCGCGCAGCCGGTTGAACCACTTGACGACCATGCGCTCGAGCCCGCTGGTCGGCGTGACCTCGACATTGGTGCGCGCCATCGGCATCTCGGAGGGATGGCGACCGGCCGAGGTATCGATCGAGAGTACGCGCACCGCCTGGCGGCCGCGGGACTTCTCGATCGCTTCGAGCACGATGCGAGCGCCTTCCGCTATCGTGTTGAAACCATCACGCTTCAGGATCGTGACGTGCAACAGGATGTCGGCGCCTCCGGTCTCCGGAACGACGAAGCCGTAGCCTTTGGAGACATCGAACCATTTGACGTAGCCGGCGATCTCGACGGGGATTTCCGTCGCATGGCTGCTCGGTCCATCGAGCCGCACGATGCGATTGAGCGACTGGATGGGCCCAACCGGTGGCCGCCCGCTCTCGCCGAATTCGTCGGACATCTGCCGCTCACCCCCAACGCGCAACTCTTGATTCGTGCCATCAGGATAACACTGCTGTGGCTTCGGGCTACAGCCCGCAATAGGCCGTCCACATCATCGCATCGGACGGCTGCATGCGCCGTGCTGATCGAATCGGAGGCAGCGTGCTAACCTCCGGCCTTCATCGATCAATTCTGCCGAGGCACCATGCCGGACCTGTCCACGCTCGCGCTCTTCACGGCCGCGGCAGCGGTCCTCACGGCCACGCCGGGCCCGGACATGCTGCTGATCGCCTCCCGCAGCCTCAGCCAGGGGCGGATCGCGGGTCTCCTGACCTATGCCGGCATCGCCATCGGCAGCTACCTGCAGGCTTTCGCCGCCGCTTTCGGCCTCTCCCAGCTCTTCATCCTCGTGCCGACGGCCTATGACGTGCTGCGCTGGCTGGGCGCGGCCTATCTCGCCTACCTCGCCTGGACGACGCTGCGCTCGCAGGCGCCACTTTTCGCGCCGGGCCATGTGCCGGCCGTATCGCTGCGCCGGATATTTCTGCAGGGCCTCTGGACCAACCTGCTCAATCCGAAGATGGCGCTTTTCATGCTCGCGCTGCTGCCGCAGTTCCTGAAGCCGGAAGCCGGTTCCATCGTGCTTCAGGTGATCGTGCTTGCGACGATTCTCAATGCCATGGGCCTCCTGACGAACGGCATCGTCATCCTGGCGGCGAGCCGCATCGGCCGCGCACTGGCGAGCCGCCCGGCGCTGGCTCGCCTGCCGCAAAGGCTGATGGGCGCCGTGTTCGGCGGACTGGCCGTCAGATTGGCCCTCGCCGCGCGCGACTAGCGCCTCTCAGCCAAGCAGCGGCCTCAGGGCCGCGCCGCTCTCGGCACGGATGACGAGATCGGCGATCGGGTCGAGATCCGTGGGCTCACGGTTGAGGATGACGAGCTTCGCTCCCTGCCGCTTGGCGATCACCGGCAGCGTGGCGGCCGGATAGACCACCAGCGACGAGCCGACCACCAGGAACAGGTCGCATTCCAGCGCCAGCGCCTGCGCCCGCATCATCGCGTCCTGCGGCATGGCCTGGCCGAAGGAGATCGTCGCCGACTTAACCGGCCCCGCGCACATGATGCAGCTAGGGGGCTCGCCCGTCGCCTCGAAGGCGGGGCGGATCGCCGCCAGTTCGTGCCGCCAGCCGCATGTGAGGCAGGTCGCATAGGTACCGTTTCCGTGCAGCTCGATCACCTGCTGGTCCGGCACGCCGGACGCCTGGTGCAGGCCGTCGATGTTCTGCGTCACGATTGCGGGCGAACGCCGGTCCACCACGAGCTTCGCCAGTGCTTGATGGCCGATATTGGGCCGGGCATCGCGGTAGTGATCGTCCATCGCGAACTTGCGGCGCCAGGCCTCGACCCGCGCCTCGCGGCTCTGCACGAAGGCCTCGAAGGGGATCGGCTTGTTGACCATCCAGGGCGAACCGGGCGATCGGAAATCCGGCACCCCGGACTCCGTCGAGATCCCCGCCCCCGTGAAGCTGATGACGCTGTCTGCCCGGTCGAGCATCGCGTGGAGCTCGGCGATCGCGTCCTCGGTCTCGTCCTGCATGGCCCGCCTGCTCGCTTGAATGGAAGCCGTCCAGATATGGACCGTGCTTGCGACGCTTCCAAGGCGATTGACGGAACGAGGCGCACGCCGCAAACCAGTCCGATCATGCCGAAATCTGCGTCCGCCATGCTCAATCCCGATCTCATCGACACCGGCACGCCGCCGATCCCGGAGGCTCAGGGCTGGGCGCGCGCATATGACGGGCGCTTTGGCCCCCTGGTCGACCTGTCGCAGGCCGTGCCCGGCGCGCCGCCGCCCATCGCCCTGCTCGACAAGCTTGGGGAAGCGGCGGCCGATCCCGTGGCCACGCGCTACGGCGGCATCACCGGCGACGCCGCCCTGCGCGAGGCCTATGCGGCGGAGATCTCGCGGGTCTATGGCGCACCCTTCGCGCCCGGCGAGGTCGCGGTCACCTCGGGCTGCAACCAGGCCTATGTCGTGACGATGATGGCGCTGGCGCGCGCCGGCGACAACGTGTTGCTGCCGACACCCTGGTACTTCAACCACGAGATGACGCTGACCATGCTCGGCGTCGAGGCCCGCCCGCTGCCCTGTGCGCCGGAAGCGGGCTTCGTGCCGGATGTCGCGACGGCCGAGGCCAGGATAGACGCCCGCACCCGCGCAATCGTGCTGGTCACCCCCAACAATCCGACCGGCGCGATCTACCCGCCCGAGACGATCGCTGCCTTTGCCGAGCTCTGTGCGCGGCGTGGCATTTGGCTGGTTCTCGACGAAACCTATCGCGACTTCCTGCCTTCGGCGGCCCCGAAACCGCATGAGGTCTTCGGCGCAAGCCGCTGGCGGGATTCCGTGATCGGCCTCTACAGCTTCTCCAAGGCCTACGCCGTTCCGGGCTGGCGCCTGGGCGCGATCACCGCCGGCGAGCCGGTGCTCGCCCAGATCGGCAAGGTGCTCGACTGCGTCCAGATCAGCCCTGTCCGCGCCGGGCAGGCCGCCGTCACCTGGGGCATCGACGGCATCCGCGACTGGCGCGAGCGCAACCGCGCCGAGATCAACGAGCGTGCGGTGCTGTTCCGCCAGGCGATGGCGCCGCTGAACGATTGGCGCGTGCTCTCGGCCGGTGCCTATTTCGCCTATGTCGCCCATCCCTTCGAGGGTGCGCGGGCAGCCGATGTCGTGCGCAGGCTGGTCGAGGAGCGCGGCGTTCTCGCCCTGCCCGGTCCCTATTTCGGTCCCGGGCAGGAGAACCATCTGCGCATAGCCATCGCCAATGTCGCGGCCGAGCGGATCGGCGAGCTCGGCGACCGGCTGAAGGGCTTTTCGCTCTGATCGCTACCGGAACAGCGCGGCGTAGCAGCCCCGATAGGCATAGAGCAGCAGGAGACCCAGCCCCGTCATGACGAGCGCGACGGGCAAGCCTTGCGGGTTCAGCACGAGGTGGAAGAACACGATCACCGCCATGATCGGCGCAAGCAGGGCGAGGCCAAAGGCCGGCGCGACATTGAACAGCAGGCTCAACCCGCCGGCGAGATTGACCGTCTTGACCATCGGCCAGACGAAGCCGGAATTCTGCAGCGCCGCCTCGAAGGCGAGCCCGCGCTCGCTCGTCGGAGGGTGGATCAGATTCGTTCCGGTCGCCAGCCACCAGAAGCCGTCGACGGCGCTGACCAGGAAAAGCAGCCCGAGCATGACGCGCGGGATCGTAACGAGAAACACGGTCTTCATGATGTCTCCAACCGATGACGGAGAAACCGCCGCGCCTCGATGATCGCGTCGGCCCGGAGCTTGGTCGCGGCACGCGCCACATCGGTTCAAGGCGCTGCGCGAATTCAGGCCGCCCGCCTGCCCTGCCGGAGCTCGTCCCCGAAGGCGACGGCACGAAATGCCGCCCATGGCAACCCGCCCACGCGCTTGTGAGATGCACCTCGCGGGATTTCGTGGCCTTGAGACGGGATCGTTTCAACACCGTCCAAGCAGCCCGAGCGATGAACAGCGCCCTCACCCGCCGCACCTTGCTGCAGCTCGCCGGAACCTCCTGCCTCGGGAGCGCGGCCAGCCGCGCCGCCCGCGCCGAGGGCGGCCCTGTCGCAGCGCCGGCAGCGGGACCGGGCTTTGCCAGCAAGACGCCGATAAGGATCGGTGCCGCCGCCCTCAAAGTGCGTGATATCGAGCGGGTGACGAACTACTACCGCGATGTCATCGGGCTTACAGTGCTGGCGCGCGGCGCAGCCTCCGTCACGCTCGGCACGGGCGAAGGCGCCCTGCTCACCCTGGAGCCGCGCCCGGACGCGGCGCTCGAGCCGCCGACCGCCGCCGGTCTCTTCCACATCGCCTTCCTTATGCCGAGCCGGCGGGATCTCGCGCGCTGGCTCGTCCATGTCGCGCGCAACCAGACCCCTCTGACCGGCTTTGCCGATCACAGTGTCAGCGAAGCTGTCTACCTCGACGACCCCGAGGGCAACGGCATCGAAGTCTATGCCGACCGTCCTTCCGAGCTGTGGCGCTGGGAGGACGGCCGCGTCGTGATGGGCACCCGCCGCCTCGACGTCGACGACATCCTGTCGCTGACCGACACCCGCGCGAGCGACTATGCCGGGGCGCCGGACGGGTTGCGCATCGGGCATGTCCATCTGCGCGTGGGCGACGTCGATGCGGGAGACCGCTTCTATCGCGATCTGCTGGGCCTGGCGCCGACCAGCCGGCGCGACACGGCGAGCTTCCTCTCGTCCGGCGGCTATCATCACCATCTGGCGCTGAACACCTGGAACAGTGCCGGCGCCGGGCGGCGCGACGACGGGCGCACCGGCCTCGCCTGGTTCTCCTTGATGACGGGCAAACCGGAACTGATGACGGCTCAGGCCGATCGCCTGACCGCCGCCGGCATCGCGACGACGGCGCTCTCCGGCGGGTTCGAGAGCCTCGACCCCTGGGGCACGCGCGTCAGGCTGCTGCAGGGCTGAGCGCGCCCTGCCGCCCCCTCACATCGTCGCGCCGATCTGCCAGGGCACGAACTCGGCATCGCCGTAGCCGAGCTGTTCGGACTTGGTCTTCTCGCCGGAAGCCACCTTGAGCAGCTTCTCGAAGATCTCGCGGCCCTTCTGCTCCAGCGAAACGCCGTCGAGCACGTCGCCGCAGTTGATGTCCATGTCGTCGATCATCTTCTCGTAGATCGGCGTGTTGGTGGCGAGCTTGAAGGACGGCGTCGGCTTGCAGCCATAGGCCGAGCCGCGGCCGGTGGTGAAGGCGAGGATGTTGGCGCCGCCGGCCACCTGCCCCGTCGCCGCGACCGGGTCGTAGCCGGGCGTGTCCATGTAGACGAACCCCTTCTCCTTCACCGGCTCGGCATAGTGATAGACCGCCGAGAGTGTCCTGGTGCCGCCCTTGGCCGCCGCGCCCAGCGACTTCTCGAGGATGGTGGTGAGCCCGCCCGCCTTGTTGCCCGGCGAGGGGTTGTTGTTCATGTCCATCCGCGCGCGGGCGGTATAGTCCTCCCACCACTTGATGATGCCGACGAGCTTCTCGCCGACCTCGCGCGTCGCGGCGCGGCGCGTCAGGAGGTGCTCGGCACCGTAGATCTCCGGCGTCTCCGAGAGGATCGCCGTGCCGCCATGTTCGACGAGGATGTCGACGGCGGCGCCCAGCGCCGGGTTGGCGGTGATGCCGGAATAGCCGTCAGACCCGCCGCACTGCAAAGCCAGCATCAGCTCGGAAGCCGGCACCGTCTCGCGCACGGCCTTGTTGGCGATCGGCAGCATCGTCTTCAACGCGTCGATACCGGCGGCGACCGCCTTCTTCGTGCCGCCCGTCTCCTGGATCGTCAGCGTGCGGAAGATGTCGCTCTCGGTGATGCCGTAGGCTTCCTTCATGCGGCTGATCTGGAAGCCTTCGCAGCCGAGGCCGACGACGAGGACCGCCGCCATGTTGGGGTTGCAGGCATAGCCCCAGGTGGTGCGCTTCAGCACCTCGAAGCTCTCGCCGTTGTAGTCGATGCCGCAGCCGGTGCCGTGGGTCAGCGCGATCACGCCGTCGACATTCGGATAGTCGTCGAGCAGCCCCGAACGCTTCACCTCCTCGGCCATGAAGCGCGCGGCCGAGGCCGAGCAGTTCACCGAGGTCAGGATGCCGACATAGTTGCGCGTGCCGGCCTTGCCGTTGGCGCGGCGGAAGCCCTCGAAAGTCGCCTGCTGCTCCACCGGAAGAATGAACTCGGGCTTCGCCTCGGCCGCGAAGGCGTAGTCGCGATCGAAGGCGTGGAAGCCGGTATTGTGCTCGTGCACCCATTCGCCCGGCGGAATGTCGGCCGTGGCGAAGCCGATGATCTGGCCGAACTTGCGGATCGGCTGGTCCTTGGCGATCGGCGCGATCGCCATCTTGTGCCCGCGCGGAATGCGCTTCAGCGCTTCCACGCCCGCCGCGGTCACGCCGGCATCGACCGGGTCGACAGCGACGACGACGTTGTCGGCGGCATTCAGCTTCAATGTGCGGGGCGGCGCTGATTTGTCGAGCATGGCGAAAACCGAAACCTCAAGCGCCGCGATGGCAGCGCGTCGTCTCTAGACATGCGCCCAATGGAGCGCGTTTTCAATCGGTTCAAAAGAACGAACCGGCATGCGGCACGCTCAGCCTTGGCTGCCGGGCACGGGCTTTCGCCCGCCCTCCGCCGGCGCGCGGGCGCTTCGATTCAGGGGGCAGCGGAGCGCCGCGAGGCGCAATTGGCAATAGGGCCGCATCCATTGAGCCAGGATGCGGCGCGGAAGGATTGAGCCACCTTCCGCACGCCCCGTGGCGCTCCGCTCGTCGGCGATTTCGGACTACGGGCCGCGCTTTTTCGGGCGGGCGAGCCTGACATGCCGTCCTGCGGCCTCAACGCCCCATCGGGTGCGCCAGACCGCGGTGCCGAACATGGCCGCTTCCGCCAACCCATCCAGCGAGCTCCTCGCGCAGGGGCCGTAATACCCCCAGGGCGGTTCCCGAAGCCTCCCGGGAGTGGGTCGTAACTCCACCCGCAGGCGCCGAACCTCCTCCCGCCATTGGCATACCTCCGGATGGCTGCCCCTCAGGGATGAGGTGCCCAGAAGATAGGCGAGACGGCGGACACCGGGGACAAGTCCATGCGGCAATCCCCGGTGCCGTTCACGCGATGCACCACTGCAGCGCGCGGAGAACCCCTCTCCCGAATGGGGAGAGCGGCAGGGGTGAGGGCCTGCCATCTGCCGTCGAGGCGCAGCGTCGACCGTCG
>NZ_JBIWYK010000136.1:0-7293 GCF_044752385.1 Allobosea sp. CER48
TCAGGTCGGCGCTGCGCCATCTCGCCGGCGGCGTGACGGTCATCACGACAGGGGTTGGCGACGATCGCACGGGCCTGACCGTGACCTCGCTCTCCTCGCTCTCGGCCGAGCCGCCGACGGTGATGTTCGGCCTCAACCTGTCGTCGTCATCCTTCCCCGTGCTCAGGCGCCATCGCAGCTTCGGCGTGAACTTTCTCACCGCCACACAGAAGGAAATCGCCGACCGCTTCGCCGGCCGCGGCGGCGAGAAGGGGCCCGCCCGCTATGCCGAGGCGCAATGGAGCGAGGGTCGCACCGGCGCCCCGCTGCTCGACGGAGCCCTCGCCGCGCTCGATTGCGAGGTGGAGGAACTCATCGAGCGACACTCGCACGCCATCGTCATCGGCCGCGTCCGCGAGATCAGGCCCGGCGCCAACGACGCTGCGCTTCTCTACTGGCGCGGCGATTACGAGCGGCTCGGCTGGATGGCCGAGGAAGCCCGCACCGCGCTCGGCCTGCGCTCCCTCTGACCTAAGACACGGCTTTCCGACATGACCTACAGCCTCAGCCTGCTCGACAAGAGCCCGATCCTCGAGGGCGAAACCGCCGTCGCCGCTCTGCAGCGCACGACAAGCCTCGTCCAGACGGCCGAACGCCTCGGCTATCGCCGCTTCTGGCTGGCGGAGCACCATGATTTTCCCGGCCTGGCCAGCCCGGCGCCGGAAGTGCTGGCCGCCTATCTGCTGGCACGGACGCAGCGCATCCGGATCGGCACCGGCGGCGTGCTCCTGCCGCATTACAGCCCCTACAAGGTCGCCGAGACCTTCAACCTGCTGGCCTCGCTCGCGCCGGGCCGCGTCGACCTCGGCATCGGCAAGGCGCCGGGCGGCCTGCCGCTCGCGACCAAGGCCTTGCGGTCCCTGCACGATCGAACGCATGCGCCGTCGTTCGAGACCCTTCTCGACGAACTCGACGGCTTCCTCGCGCCGCGCCCCGCAGCGTCCGGTCCGCAGGAGAAGCCCCGCGCCTTCCCGGTGCCGCCGGCCACGCCGGAGCGCTTCCTGCTCGGGGCCAGCCCGGATAGCGCCCGGCAGGCGGGCGAGCGTGGCTGGCATTTCGTCTTCGCCGGGCACCACAACGGCGATCCAAAGGCGATCGAGGAGAGCCTCGCAGCCTATGTCCGGGCGGGCGGCTCGGCCGCGCCTCTGCTGGCAGTCGCAGCCTTTGCCGCGCCGACCCCGGAAGAAGCGCAGAGCCTCACGGAAAACCACCGCGTCGTGCGCCTCACGCTCGACAATGGCCAGAACCTCAATCTCGGCAGCGAGGAACAGGCGGCGGAATACGCCCGGCAGGCCGGCGCTGCCTCCTGGCGCACGGAGATCCGCAGGCCGCATATCCTGGCCGGCACGCCCGAGCAGGTGCGGCGCGAGCTCGACGCGCTCCATGCCCGCTTCGGTATCGCCGAATTCGTCATCGACACGCCGGTGGCGCTCACCGCCCGCCGTCTCGCCTCCGTGACGCTGCTCGCCGGCGAGACGCCGGCGCTGGCGGCCTGATCCCCGATTCAGAAAGGACGTTCCCATGTCCCGCACCCGCCTGACCTTCGGCCTGATGCTCCAGGGCGCCGGCAGCCACATGAACGCCTGGCGTCACCCGAGCAACCCGGCCGATGCCAGCGTCAATCTCGACTTTTTCATCCGCAACGCCCGCAAGGCCGAGGAGAACGGCATAGCCTTCGCCTTCGTCGCCGACGGGCTCTACATCAACGAGAAGTCGATCCCGCATTTCCTCAACCGCTTCGAGCCGCTGACCATTCTCTCGGCGCTGGCGACCACGACCAGCAAGCTCGGCCTCGTCGGCACGGTCTCGACCTCCTACAGCGACCCGTTCACCATCGCCCGGCAATTCGCCTCGCTCGACCTGATCAGCGGCGGCCGCGCCGGCTGGAACGCGGTGACATCGCCGCTGGAGGGCTCCGGCCGCAACTACAGCCGCCCGCATCCCGAGCATGCGCTGCGCTACGAGATCGCCCATGAATATCTCGACATCGCCAAGGGGCTCTGGGATTCCTGGGACGATGACGCCTTCCCCCGGAATCGCGAAAGCGGCCACTTCTTCGACCGCGAGAAGCTGCATGCGCTGAACCACAAGGGTCGGTTCTTCCAGGTCGAGGGCCCCCTCAACATCCAGCGCTCGCCGCAGGGCCAGCCGGTGATCTTCCAGGCGGGGGCCTCCGATGCCGGCATCGGACTGGCCGGCCGCCATGCCGATGCGGTCTTCGCCAACCACGTCCCGCTTGAGGAGGCGCAGAGCTTCTACCGCAGCATCAAGACCAGCGCCGTCGCCCATGGCCGGCTCGCCGATGAGATCAAGGTCTTTCCGAGCGCCGGGCCGATCGTCGGGCGCACCCAGGCCGAGGCCGAGGAGAAGTACCGCGCCATCCGCGACCTGATCTCGATCGACGACGCGCTCGCCTATCTCGGCCGCTATTTCGACCACCACGACTTCAGCGCTTATCCGCTCGATGCGCCCTTCCCGGAACTCGGCGAGATCGGCAAGAACAGCTTCCGCTCCACCACCGACCGCATCAAGCGGAATGCCGCCCTCAAGGGCCAGACGCTGCGCGAAGCGGCGCTGGAAGCGGCAACCCCGCGCACCGATTTCATCGGCTCGGTCGAGCTGATCGCGGACAGGCTGATCGAGCGCATCGAGACGCAGGCCGCCGACGGCTTCATTCTCGGCTTCCCGGTGATCGGCCAGGGCCTCGACGATTTCGTCGAGCTGATCATCCCGGTGCTGGAGGAGCGCGGCGTCTACAACCGCAACCTTCCGGGCGCCACGCTGCGAGACCATCTCGGCCTCCACCGCCGCGAGAGCCGCCACGCCGCGACTTCGGACCTGGCGCCGACGCGCCGCGCCGGTTGAGCGGTCCGCAACGACGTCACGAAGAGGCGCAAGCCATGGCCGACGAATTCTTCTACACCACCCCTCTCCACCCGCTTGCCCAGCCATTGGTCGAGCAGCTCACCTGGGAATACGCCACGCGCTACGGCAGCTATTTCGACGAACAGCCGGGCGCCGAGATGAGCCGCTACCCGGCCGAACTCTTCGCTCCGCCGGACGGGAATTTCGTCCTGCTGCTGCGCGCAGGCCGCGCCATCGCCGGTGGGGCCTTCAAGCGCCATGACGAGCGCTCGGCCGAGATGAAGCGCATCTGGACCCATAGCGACTTCCGCCGGCAAGGGCTCGCGCGGCTCATTGTCGCCGAGCTGGAGCTGCAGGCCGTGCGACAGGGCTATGGCAGGATATTCCTGACCACCGGCTTTCGTCAGCCAGAGGCCAAGGGGCTGTATCTGCAGGTCGGCTACACCCCGCTCTTCGACGTCTCGGTCGATCCCGAGACCTACGGGAAGCTGCCTTTCGAAAAGGAGCTCTCCGTCCGGCCTGCTTCGCTGGTGCGGCCGCCGGGCAGCCGCTCCTCGCTCAACGCCGCCTGACGGCGCGCCTCCCCTTCCACAATAACAAGAGCCAGCCATGACCCTCGCCAGCGACTTCGCGGGCTTGCCCACGCATGCCCAGTCTCCAGCCCCGATCCGCGATTTCAGCCGCTACCGCATCGTCCCCGCCCGCTATCCCGGGCGCACGATCGGCACGGTCTTCGCAGGTATCGTGATCTTCGCGGTCCTGAATTCGGTATTGTCGAATCCGCGCTGGGGCTGGGATGTCTTCGCCGAGTGGTTCTTCGCCGAACCGGTACTGGTCGGGCTGGGCCGCACCCTGTTCCTGACGCTGCTCGGCACGGTCTTCGGCTTCCTGCTCGGCACCCTGCTGGCGCTGGCGCGGGTTTCCGGCTCGCCGCTGCTCGCCTCCCTGTCCTGGGGCTATGTCTGGCTCTTCCGCTCGATCCCGCTGATCGTGCTGCTGCTCATCCTGAACAATCTCGGCTATCTCTACAGCACGATCTGGCTCGGCATTCCCTTCACCGGGATCAGCTTCGGCTCCTGGCAGACGACGCAGCTCATCACCCCTTTCTTCGCCGCGGTTCTGGGCCTTACCCTCAATGCGGCCGCCTTCTCCTCCGAGATCGTGCGCGGCGGCATCCTCGCCGTGGACCAGGGCCAGCACGAGGCTGCGGCGGCGCTCGGCCTGCCGAAACGGCGCCAGATCTCCCGCATCGTGCTGCCGCAGGCGATGCGCTCGATCCTGCCGACGGCGTTCAACGAGATCATCAGCCTCGCGAAGGGCACGAGTCAGGTCTACATCCTCGCCCTGCCGGAGCTGTTCTACACGATCCAGGTGATCTACCGGCGCAATCTCGAGGTGATCCCGCTGCTGATGGTGGCGACGGTCTGGTACCTCGTCATCCTCAGCGTCCTCTCCTTCTTCCAGCGTCATATCGAGCGCCATTATGCCCGCGGCGCCCTGCGCAACCCGCCGCCCTCGGCGATCGACACCGCGCTGCGCTGGCTCGGCAGGAACCGTGTTGCCGCTGCGACAGCCGGCGCAGGCGTCGCCGCTGCGACGCAGGCCCCAGCCACATCGCGCACGGCTTCGCTCGCCACGCTCTCCCGGCGCAGCGGCGGCGAGATCCGCATCAGCCATGTCTCCAAGAGCTTCGGCCCGCTCAAGGTGCTCGACGATGTCAACCTGTCGCTGCGTCCCGGCAGCGTCACGGCGATCATCGGCCAGTCCGGGTCCGGCAAATCGACCCTTCTGCGCTCGATCAACCACCTGGAACGCGTCGACGAGGGCTTCATCGCCATCGACGGCGAGCTGATCGGCTACCGGCAGGATGGCGAGACGCTCTACGAGCTGAAGGAGAAGGACATCCTGGCCCGGCGCGTCGATGTCGGCATGGTCTTCCAGAACTTCAATCTCTTCCCGCATCTGACGGCAATCGAGAACATCGCCGAGGCGCCGGTGACCGTGCGCGGCCTCTCCCGCCAACAGGCCCAGGCCGAAGCGCAGGAACTGCTCGCCCGCGTCGGCCTCGCAGACAAGGCGCAGGCCTATCCGCGCCAGCTCTCCGGCGGCCAGCAGCAGCGCGTCGCCATCGCCCGCGCGCTCGCCCTCAAGCCCAAGGTCCTGCTCTTCGACGAGCCGACCTCGGCGCTCGACCCCGAGCTTGTCGGCGAAGTCCTCGACGTCATCAAGGAGCTCGCCCGCTCCGGAACGACTCTGGTCATCGTCACACACGAGATCGGCTTCGCCCGAGAGGTCGCCGACCAGGTCGTCTTCATGGAGGCCGGCCGCATCGTCGAGGCCGGCGCCCCCGCCCAGGTCCTCGGCAGCCCCAACCATCCCCGCACCCGCGAATTCCTCGCCAAGGTGCTCTGACCTTCCCGCCGCACAAGGAACCCGACCATGATCACGCGACGCGATTCATTGAGCCTTCTCGCCGGCGCTGCTTCGGCCGCCATTCTCCCCGTCCGCGCCTTTGCCCAGCAGGCGATCGACCTTTCCCCGGAACAGCCGGGGCGCCCGCGGGCGCAGATCGACGAACAGGCGATCAAGCTCCTCGCCAAGGACGCGAAGTTCGCGAAGGACGGCGTCTTCACGATAGCGAACACCGCGGGGCGCCTGCCTTTCGGCAGCTATGCCAGCGATACGAAGACGATCATCGGCTCGGAGCCCGATATCGGGCAATTGATCGCCGATGCGCTCGGCCGCAAGCTCGAAGTCGTGCCGACGGCCTGGGCGGACTGGCCGCTCGGCGTCACCTCGGGCAAGTTCGATGCCGTGATTTCCAATGTCACCGTCACCGAGCAGCGCAAGGAGAAGTTCGACTTCTCGACCTATCGCAAGGACCTGCTCGGCTTCTACGTGAAGAAGGACAACGAGATCGTCATTCGCGAACCGCGGGACGTCGCCGGCCTCAAGGTCATCGTTTCCGCCGGGACCAATCAGGAGCAGATCCTGCTGCGCTGGAACGAGGCCAATCTCAAGGCCGGCCTGAAGCCGGTCGAGCCACAATATTACGACGACGACGTCGTGCTCTACCTCGCGCTCGAATCCGGCCGTGCCGACGCGTATCTCGGCCCGAATGCGCTGCTCAGCTTCAAGGCGGCCCAGGAAGGCAAGACGCGCCTCGCCGGCAATTTCTCGGGTGGCTGGCCGGTATTGGCGGAGATCGCGGTGACGACCCGCAAGGGCGCGGGCCTCGCCGATGCCATCACCCAGGCGCTCAACACGCAGATCAGGAACGGCAACTACGCGAAGGCGCTCGCGCGCTGGAACCTCTCCGCCGAGGCGATCGAGGAATCGCGCACCAACCCGCCCGGCCTGCCGAAGGCGTGATTGCCTCGCCCACCACGTGCCTTCGCAAGAACTGGAGACCAACATGATCCCGCGACGGACGCTCCTGTCGCTGCTCGTCGGCGCGCTCAGCGCCACGAGCCTGCCCGCTCTCGCCCAGCAATCGCCCTTTGATCTCGGTCCGGAGCAGCCCGGCCGCATTCGCACCGAGAAGGATCCGGCCGCCATCGCCGCGGTGCCGAAGGGCTTCTCCTTCGTCGAGCCCGGCATCTTCACCGTCGGCATCAGCCCCGGCGGCCCGCCACTGGCCACCTACGCCACGGACGCGAAGACCGTGGTCGGCGCCGACCCCGACTTCGCCCAGCTCATCGCCGACAGTCTCGGCCTGAAGCTCAACCTGGTGCCGCTCGCCTGGGCGGACTGGCCGCTCGGCCTGACCTCCGGGAAATACGACGCCGTCATCTCGAATGTCGGCGTCACCGAGCAGCGCAAGGAGAAGTTCGACTTCTCGACCTATCGGCAGGGCCTGCACGGCTTCTTCGTCAAGGCCGACAGCAAGGTCACCAGCATCAAGGAGCCGAAGGATGCCGCAGGCCTCAGCTTCAGCGTCGGCGGCGGCACCAATCAGGAGCGCATCCTGGTGGAGTGGAGCAAGCAGAATGCCGCGGCCGGATTGAAGCCGCTGGAACTGCAGCTCTTCGATGATGAAGCCGCGCGCCTCGTCGCGCTGCGCGCGGGCCGGGTCGACGTCGTCGTGCAGCCCCATGCCCAGCTCGTCTTCGTCGCCGCCCGCGACAAGGACATCAAGCGCATCGGCACCCTCAGCGCCGGCTGGCCGCTCAAGTCCGACGTCGCGATCACCACCCGCAAGGGCAGCGGCCTCGTCGATGCGCTGACGCTCGCCACCAACAACCTGATCAAGTCGGGCAAGTACCGGCAGGCGCTGGCCCGCTGGGGCATCGAGGAGGAAGCGGTGGAGCGCTCCGAGACCAATCCGCCCGGACTGCCCAGGTACTGACAAGACGACCTTAGCGACATGTCCCAGCTCTCGATCCGGCA
>NZ_JBIWYK010000137.1:0-7270 GCF_044752385.1 Allobosea sp. CER48
CTTCGCCGGAGCCTTGGTTTTCGCGGCACTTGGCGCCTTCGCCTTGCCCTTCGCGCCACCCTTCGCCTCGGCCTTGGCGTTCGCAAGCTCGATCGCCTGTTCCAGCGTGACGCTCTCCGCGGTCATGGTCTTGGGCAGCGTCGCGAAGATCTTGCCCCAGGCGACATAAGGCCCGTACTTGCCGGCCTTCACCTCCAGTGCGCCGCCGGCAGGGTGCTCGCCGAGCGCACGTCCCGGAGTCGCGGCGGCCCGGCCGCCCCGCCCGCCGCCACTCTCCTTGGCGACGATCAGGTCGATGGCGCGGTTGGCGCCGAGCTCCAGCACATCGTCGTCCTTGTCGATATTGGCGTAGGTCCGGCCGTGCTGGACGTAAGGCCCGTAGCGGCCGATGCCGACGAGGATCGGCTCGCCCGATTCCGGATGCTTGGCCACCTCACGCGGCAGGGCGAGCAGGGCAAGCGCCTTCTCCAGCGTCACGCTGGCGGGCGTCATGCCCTTGGGCAGGCTGGAGCGCTTCGGCTTCTCGCCCTCTCCGAGCTGGATATAGGGGCCGAAACGGCCGTCGCGCATCGTCACTTCAAGGCCCGTCACCGGGTCGGTGCCGAGCACCCGCACGCCCGGCGTGCCCTGGCCGCCCTCGGCCGATGCCTCACCCTCGGCGGCCGGAACGGAAAGGGGCCGGGTATAACGGCATTCCGGGTAGTTCGAGCAGCCGACGAAGGCGCCGAACTTGCCGAGCTTGAGCGAAAGCTGGCCGCTGCCGCAATTCGGGCAGACGCGCGGGTCGGAGCCATCCGCCTTCGGCGGGAAGATGTAGTCGCCGAGGATGCCGTTCAGCGCCTCCAGCACATCGCCGACGCGCAGATCCTTGGTCTCGCCGATCGAGGCGGTGAATTCCTCCCAGAACTGGCGCAGCAGCGCCTTCCAGTCGATCTCGGCATTCGAGACGCGGTCGAGATTCTCTTCCAGGTTCGCGGTGAAGTCGAATTCGACATAGCGTCTGAAGAAGCTCTCGAGGAAGGCCGTGACCAGCATGCCCTTGTCCTCGGGCACGAGGCGCTTCTTCTCGATCCGGACATATTCGCGGTCGCGCAGCGTCGAAAGCGTCGCTGCATAGGTCGAAGGCCGGCCGATGCCGAGCTCTTCCATGCGCTTGACGAGGCTCGCTTCCGAGAAGCGCGGCGGCGGCTCGGTGAAGTGCTGGTCGGCCGCGATGGCGCGCTTCTCCAGCTTGTCGCCGGATTTCATCGCCGGCAGCTTCCTGGCGTCCTCGTCCTCCTCGTCGTCGCGGCTCTCCTGATAGAGCGTCAGGAAGCCGTCGAAGAGCACGACCTGGCCCGAGGCGCGCAGCTCGAGATTGCGGGCACCGACCCTGGCCGCGATGTCGACCGTGGTGCGCTCCATCTCGGCCGATTCCATCTGGCTCGCGATCGTGCGCTTCCAGATCAGCTCGTAGAGCTTCGCCTGCTCGGGCTCGAGATGGCGGGAGACCATGGCCGGCAGCCGGCCGAGATCGGTCGGGCGGATGGCCTCGTGGGCCTCCTGCGCATTCTTGGCCTTGACCGTGTACTTGCGCGGCGCGTTCGGCACGTATCGGTCGCCGAACTCCTTGCCGATGACGCGGCGGGCGGCGGCGATGGCCGAGCCGTCCATGTCGACGCCGTCGGTTCGCATATAGGTGATGAGGCCGACCGTTTCGCCGCCGATATCGACGCCCTCGTAGAGGCGCTGGGCGAGCTGCATCGTCCGCGCCGGGGCGAGGCCGAGCTTGCGCGAGGCTTCCTGTTGCAGCGTCGAGGTCTGGAAGGGCGGCTGCGGGTGGCGCTTGACCGGCTTGGCCTCGACTTCCGCGACGGTGAAGAGGGCGGTTTCGAGCGCCTCCTTGAAGGCCTTGGCCTCTTCCTCGTTGCCGATGTCAAGGCGGGCGATCTTCTTGCCGTCGGCGCCGACGAGCCGGGCCTCGAAGGTTTGGCCGGAATCCGTCGCGAGCGTCGCCACCAGCGACCAGTATTCGCGCGCCCGGAAGGCCTCGATCTCGCGCTCGCGGTCGCAGACGAGCCGCAGCGCGACAGACTGCACGCGGCCGGCCGAACGGGCGCCGGGCAGCTTGCGCCACAGCACCGGCGACAGGGTGAAGCCGACGAGATAGTCGAGCGCGCGGCGGGCCAGATAGGCATCGACCAGCGCCTGGTCGATGGCGCGGGGATTGGCCAGCGCCTTCTGCACCGCGTCCTTGGTCACGGCGTTGAAGGTGACGCGCTCGACCGGGATGCCCTTCAGAACCTTCTTCTGGTTCAGCGCTTCCAAAACGTGCCAGGAAATGGCCTCGCCCTCGCGATCCGGGTCGGTGGCGAGGATCAGCTTCTCCGCACCCTTCACGGCGCGCGCGATCTCGGCGACCTGCTTGGCGCCGCGGCCCTCGATCTCCCACTTCATGGCGAAATCGTTCTCGGGCTCGACCGAGCCGTCCTTGGCCGGCAGATCGCGGATATGACCGAACGACGCCACGACCTCGTAGTCGGAGCCCAGATATTTGTTGATCGTCTTGGCCTTGGCCGGCGACTCGACGACGAGGAGCTTCATGATCTTGGTCTCGGTAACAGCCTTTTCAGAGCGCGGACCCGGCCCGTAACGGGCGGTTCTGCGACCGGCAAGGCTCCGGCGTTTCGGAATTGCGCGCGAAAGTGGTTCAGCGCGCAGGCCGTGTCAAACGGCGATTGGGCACAAGCCGCCGATCCCCGGCCGCTGATGCAGCCGTGAGACATGGGAGGCGCCGCTGGCTTTGCAAGCCGGGCGCCCGCCGAGAAAGGTCGTGCACCTGGCGGGCCGGTCAGGTCCGCGCCGCCAGCAGCCGGTCGATGAAGTTGTCGGTCTGGGCACCGTTGATCCAGCGCAGCACGGCGACGATATCCTGCTCGGGCTCCACCCAGATCACGTTGCTCCCGGCGCCGAGGGCCGAGAAGGACGAGGAAGGCAGGCCCGGGCGCGCCGCCAGCCACCAGAGATAGCCGTAGTTCGAGAGGGTGGGGGAAGGAGACAGGGAGCGCTCGATCCACTGGCGCGACAGGATCTGCCGGCCGTTCCATTCGCCCTTGCGGCCGATCAGAAGACCGAATCGGGCATGGTCGCGGGCGCCGATGAAGAGCCCGCCGCCCCAGTGGCCCCCGCCGGGCACGGACTGGACCTCCCGCCCGTCGATTGTGACGAAGGAGGAGCTGTAGCCCTGCCATTGCCAGTCCTGCGATGCGCCGATCGGGTCCATGATGCGCTCGCGGAGCACGTCCGGGAGAGGGCGGCGGAAGCGCTGGAGCAGGGCGTAGCCGAGCACGTTCACCCGCACGTCGTTGTACTCGTAGAAGGTGCCGGGCTGCTCGAGCTCGCGGCGCTGGCCCTTGCGGCTGTTGTCGGCGCCGGGGCCGATCTGGCGGTTGTGGTCGACCTGATCGGATTTGCCGAAGATCTCGCCCTGCCATTCGCTCGACTGCTGCAGCAGATGCCGCCAGGTGATCTGGCCGTTATGCGGCCCGGCGAAGGCGGGATCGTCGACGCTCTTGCCGACCGGCTCCTCCACGTCGCGGATCAGCCCGTCATCGAAGGCGATGCCGGTGAGCACCGAAAGGTAGCTCTTGGCGATCGAGAAGGTCATGTCGGTGCGGGCGGTGTCGCCCCATTCGGCGACGATGCGTCCGCCCTTCAGGATGAGGCCGGCCGGGCCACCACGCTCGCGCACCGGCCCGACGATGTCGGTCCAGGGGCCGCGCTCGTTCCACTCGACATTCCCGACATAGCTGCCATCCGGGTAGTAGAGGCTGCGCGGCCAGGGGCTTTCCTGCTCGCGCGCGAAGGCGACGGCGGCCTTGAGCCTCTCGGAGTCGAAGCCGGCCTTGGCCGGAGCGACCGTCTCCCAGAGGGCGCCATCGGGAGCGGGAACGAAGGCTTCGGTCGGGTTGGACAAGGCGGCATCCTCGCGAGCGGCGGAAAACATGACTGGTAGCGCCGATCCGCCGAAAGCTCCACGGCCCACAGGACATGCACCACCGCGCCCGCAGGCGGCTTGCGTCAGACCCGACTCGCGCCTAAACAGCCTGCTTCAAATGACATCGCCAGCACCGCTCTACCCGCACCGCCATCTCCTCGGGATCGAGGGGTTGTCCCATCTGGACATCGAGGCGCTGTTGGACAGGGCGGAGGACTATGTCGCGCTCTCCCGCCAGGTCGAGAAGAAGACGGCCACGCTGCGCGGGCGGACCCAGATCAACCTGTTCTTCGAGCCTTCGACGCGCACCCAGGCCTCGTTCGAGCTGGCCGGCAAGCGCCTTGGCGCCGACGTCATGAACATGTCGGTAGCCTCCTCCTCGGTGAAGAAGGGCGAGACGCTGATCGACACCGCGGCCACGCTGAACGCCATGCGGCCGGACATCATCGTCGTGCGCCATCATGCCGCCGGCGCGGTCAACCTGCTTGCCCGCAAGGTCAGCTGCTCGGTGGTCAATGCCGGCGACGGCGCCCACGAACATCCGACGCAGGCCCTGCTCGACGCGCTGACGATCCGCCGCAACAAGGGCCGCATCCAGGGCCTCACCGTGGCGATCTGCGGCGACATCGTGCATTCGCGCGTCGCCCGATCCAACATCATCCTGCTCAACGCGCTCGGCGCGAAGGTGCGGCTGATCGCGCCGTCGACGCTGCTACCGGCCGGCATCGAACGCATGGGGGTCGAGGTCTTCACGGACATGAACAAGGGGTTGGAGGGCGCCGACATCGTGATGATGCTGCGCCTCCAGCTCGAACGCATGCATGGCGCCTTCGTGCCGTCCTCGAAGGAGTATTTCCGCTATTACGGGCTCGATCGCGAAAAGCTGGAGCGAGCCCAGCCGGATGCGCTCGTCATGCATCCGGGCCCGATGAATCGCGGCGTCGAGATCTCGTCGGAGGTCGCCGACGGCGCGCAATCGCTGATCCGCGAGCAGGTCGAGATGGGCGTTGCCGTCCGCATGGCAGTGCTCGACGCGCTGGCGCAGCATCTTCCGAATATCTGAGCGTGGCGGAACCTGACATGGCTGAAACGCAGGATATCGCGATCGTCAACGCGCGCCTGGTCGATCCCGCGACCGGGCGCGAAGGCAAGGGCTCTGTGCTGCTTCGCGACGGCGCCATCGACGCTGTCGAATGGGGCGCGGCGCCTTCGACGGGCGAGGGCGTGCAGCGCATCGATGCCAAGGGGCTGGTGCTCACGCCGGGGCTCGTGGACCTGCGCGCCTTCCTCGGCGAGCCCGGCGCGGAGTTCCGCGAGACGCTGGGCTCGGGCTCGCATGCCGCGGCGGCGGGCGGCGTGACCGCCATCGTCTGCCGTCCCGACACCAACCCGCCGATCGACGATCCCGCGATCATAGACTTCCTGAAGCGTCGTGCCCGCGACAAGGCGATCGTCAACGTGCTGCCCTCCGCCGCGCTGACAAAGGGGCTGGCCGGCAAGGAGATCACCGAGTTCGGCCTGCTGCTCGAAGCCGGTGCGGTGGCCTTCGGCGACGGCGCGAAGGGGCTGCGCAACCCGCAGGTCATGCGCCGGGCCATGATCTATGCGCGCAATTTCGACGCGTTGATCATGAACCATGTCGAGGATCCGGAGCTGCGTGGCTCCGGCGTGATGAACGAGGGCGAGTTCGCCAGCCGCAAGGGGCTGCCGGGCATCCCCCTCGAGGCCGAGACGGTGATGCTCGAGCGCGACATCCGCCTCGCCCGCGCCACCGGCGCCCGCTATCACGCCGCGATGATCTCCTGCGCGGAGTCGGTCGAGCTCGTCCGCCGCGCCAAGCAGGACGGCCTGCGCATCACCTGCGGCGTCTCGATCAACAATCTCACCCTCAACGAGAACGACGTCGGCGAGTACCGGACATTCTGCAAGGTCTCGCCGCCTCTGCGCCATGAGGACGAGCGCCTCGCTTTGGTGGCCGCCCTTGCCGAAGGCGTCGTCGACGTCGTGGTGTCCGACCATGATCCGCAGGACGTCGAGACCAAACGCCAGCCCTTCGCCGAGGCAGCCGACGGCGCTCTCGGCATCGAGACCATGCTCTCGGCCTCGCTGCGCATGGTGCAGGCCGGTCAGATCGGGCTGCCGCAGCTTCTCGCCGCCCTGTCGGCGCGCCCTGCGGGCCTGCTCGGGCTCGGCAGCGGCCGGCTCGAGGCCGGCGCCGCCGCCGATCTCATCCTGCTCGACCCCGATGCGCCCTATGTCGTCGACAAGCGCAAACTGAAATCCCGCGCCAAGAACTCGCCTTTCGACGAGGCGCGGCTGGAAGGCATCGTGCAGGCGACGATCGTTCGCGGGCGGGTGGTCTATGAGGCCGAGCCGGGCTAGTCTGCCCGTGGACTGAGGGGCTGAAGGGCGGCATGACGGATATTCTGAATTGGAGCCTTTCCGGCTCCGCCACGCTGGTCGCCCTCGTCGTCGGCTATCTCTTCGGCTCGATTCCCTTCGGCATCATCCTGACGAAGCTCGCCGGCGGGCCGGATCTGCGCAGCATCGGCTCGGGCAATATCGGCGCCACCAACGTTCTGCGCACCGGCAACAAGAAGCTCGCTGCGGCGACGCTGGTCGGCGACATGCTGAAGGGCACGGCGGCGGTCATCGTCGGCGCGCGCCTGCTCGGCGGCCCCGAGGCTGCGCTGGTCGCCGGCATCGGCGCCTTTCTCGGCCATCTCTTCCCGGTCTGGCTGCGCTTCAAGGGCGGCAAGGGCGTCGCAACCTATCTCGGCGTGCTGATCGGCGTGAAGGGCTCGATCGCGCTTGTCTTCGCTGCGATCTGGCTGAGCGTCGCGTATCTCTCCCGCTACTCCTCACTTTCGGCGCTGGTCGCCAGCCTGCTGACCCCGCTGCTGCTCTGGTTCTGGGCGGATATGCCGAAGGCCGCCATCGTCATGGGCATCCTGACGGTCCTGCTCTGGATCATGCACCGGGAGAACATCGCCCGGTTGTTGACCGGGCGCGAAGGCAAGATCGGCCAGAAGGGCTGAAGGCGGCATGGCTGGCATCGTTCTCACCGACCGCCAGCGCCTCGATTGGTTGAGGCTGATCCGCAGCGAAGGCATCGGCCCGCGCACCTTCCGTTCACTGGTGAGCCGCTTCGGCGTCGCTTCGGCCGCTCTGGAGGCGCTGCCGGAGCTGGCACGGCAGTCGGGCCGGCAAGTTCGCATCTGCCCGCTCGCCGAGGCCGAGCGCGAGGTCGAAGGCCTGCGGCGCCTCGGCGCCCGCCTGGTCGCAACTGGCGAG
>NZ_JBIWYK010000138.1:0-7243 GCF_044752385.1 Allobosea sp. CER48
GGGCCGGCGCGAGGCAGCCTAGCTCAGTTTCATGCCCTTGAGCGACTGGCCGACCACGCCGTTATCCTTGCGCCGCTGGGCCCGCTTGGCCTTGATCGTGTCGACATGCTCCGGCTGCGGGAAATAGCCGCGCTCCATGACTTCGAGCGAGTATTCCTCGTAGGTCAGGCCCAGCGCCGAAGCCTTCTCCTCGCGCCGCAACGCGATCTCGCGCGGTTTCTTCCAGGCCTTGCGATGCGCGAAGCGCCAGTCGAAATAGCGCCCGATATTGCCCGAGCCGGAGGCGGGGCGGCGTTTGCGTTCCTTCAGCGGAGGGCCGCCATTGTGGCCGATTCCGATCGGTCGTTCGCTGGTCATGGCTTTGGGGCTCAATGCGAGGGCTCCGTTACACGATAGGGACCGCAATCGTGCTGGCAAGGGGCGTGCCAGCATGCGCAAAAGGCGCGCCGGCATGAGCCATGCCGACCTGCGGGCGTGACAGGGCGGCGATGGCGGTCTATCCCGCAGGCCGGAACACAGGACGGATCATGGCCCCCTTGCTGCATCTGCGCGACGTCGCGCTCACCTTCGGCGGACAGCCCTTGCTCGAAGCCGCCGAGATCGCGGTTTCGGCCGGCGAGCGCGTCTGCCTTGTCGGGCGCAACGGCTCGGGCAAGTCGACGTTGCTCAAGATTGCGGCCGGGATCGTCGAGCCCGATCATGCCGAGCGCTTCGTCCAGCCGGGCGCAACCATCCGCTACCTGCCGCAGGAGCCGGATTTCACCGGCTTCGATACCGCGCTCGCCTATGTCGAGGCCGGACTCGGGCCGGGCGACGACGCCTATCGCGCGCAATACCTGCTGACCGAGCTCGGCCTCACCGGGCAGGAGAACCCCGCCTCGATGTCGGGCGGCGAGGGGCGCCGGGCCGCGCTGGCGAGGGTGCTGGCGCCCGAGCCCGACATCCTGCTGCTGGACGAGCCGACCAACCATCTCGACCTGCCGGTGATCGAATGGCTGGAGCAGGAGCTGAAATCGCTGCGCTCGGCCATGGTCCTCATCAGCCACGACCGGCGCTTCCTGACCTCGCTGTCACGCGCGACGATCTGGCTCGACCGCGGCGTGACCCGGCGCGCCGAGAGGGGCTTCGGCGAGTTCGAGGCCTGGCGCGACGAGGTGCTGGCCCAGGAGGAGCTCGACCGCCACAAGCTCGACCGCAAGATCGCCCGCGAGGAGGACTGGCTGCGCTATGGCGTCAGCGCCCGGCGAACGCGCAACCAGCGCCGTCTCGGCGAGCTCCATGCGCTACGCGACCAGCGCCGCACCGCGCGCGCCGCGCAGGGCAATGTGCGGCTGGAGGCGAGCGAGGCGCAGACCTCCGGCAAGCTAGTCATCGAGGCCATCGACGTCGCCAAGGCCTATGGCGACAACGTCATCGTCAAGAACCTGTCCCTGCGCGTGGCGCGTGGCGACCGGATCGGCATCGTCGGGCCGAACGGCGCCGGCAAGACGACGCTGATCAACCTGCTGACCGGGGCACTTGCCCCCGACAGCGGCACGGTGAAGCTCGGGACCGCCCTGGAGATGGTGACGCTCGATCAGCGGCGCGAAAGCCTCGATCCGGCGACGCCGCTCGGCGATGCGCTGACCGTCGGCGGGTCGGACCAGGTCATGGTCGGCGGCCAGCCCCGCCATGTCATCTCCTACATGAAGGACTTCCTGTTCCAGCCGATCCAGCGCGGCACACCCGTCGGTGCGCTCTCCGGCGGCGAGCGCGGACGGCTGATGCTGGCGCGCGCGCTGGCGAAACCGTCGAACCTGCTCGTGCTGGACGAGCCGACCAACGACCTCGACCTCGAGACGCTCGACCTGCTGCAGGAACTGCTGGCGGATTACCAGGGCACGGTCCTGCTGGTCAGCCACGATCGTGACTTCATCGACCGGGTCGTATCGGCGGTGCTGATCTCGGACGGCGATGGCGTCTGGACTGAGTTCGCCGGCGGCTATTCCGACATGCTGGCGCAGCGCGGCCGCGGTGTCGGAGCGAAGCTGCGCGTGATGGAGAAGGCGCCGGCCGCGGCGCCGAAGGCCGCCGCCGCGACGCCGTCCGCATCGCCGTCCAAGCGCAAGCTCTCCTTCAACGAAAAGCACGCGCTGGAAACGTTGCCCAAGAAGATCGAGGGGTTGCAGGCCGAGGCTGCGAAACTCAACGCCGCCGTCGCGGGCGACCTCTACACGCGCGATCCGAAGCTCTTCGCCAAGGCGACCGCCAGGCTGGAAGAAGTCTCGCGCGAGATCGGCGAGGCCGAGGAACGCTGGCTGGAGCTGGAGATGCTGCGGGAAGAGATCGGCGCGTAAGCGCTGCCATTCGATTTCCGTATCGGCCTGCGCGCCAAAGCGCATTTACCGACGCGCTCAATCGTTTCAAACATCGCGCAATCGCAAAGCACAGGGAACGATCATGAGACTGAAGGGCAAGACGGCGCTGGTGACCGGCGCGGCGCAAGGGTTCGGCTTCGGCATCGCCGAGACCTTCGTGCGCGAAGGTGCGCGCGTCGCGGTGCTCGATATCAACGGCGACCTGGCCAAGGAAGCGGCCAAGGCGATCGGCCGCAAGGCCTTCGCCGTGACCTGCGACGTCGCCAAGGCCAAGAGCGTCGACAAGGCGGTCGAGAAGATCATCGCCAAGTTCGGCCGGCTGGACATCGTCGTGAACAATGCGGGCACCACCCATCGCAACAAGCCGATGACCGAGGTCACCGAGGAAGAGTTCGATCGGGTCTTCGCGGTCAATGTGAAGTCGATCTACCTGATGGCGCGTGCGACCGTGCCGCATTTCCGCGAGCATGGCGGCGGCGTCATCCTCAACATCGGCTCGACGGCAGGCCTGCGCCCGCGCCCGGGCCTGACCTGGTACAACGGCT
Organism: Allobosea sp. CER48; assembly: GCF_044752385.1. Lineage (NCBI taxonomy): Bacteria > Pseudomonadati > Pseudomonadota > Alphaproteobacteria > Hyphomicrobiales > Alloboseaceae > Allobosea > Allobosea sp. CER48. The sequence goes on from NZ_JBIWYK010000138.1 coordinate 2,903, forward strand.
CGAAGGGGGCCGCGAACCTGATCTCGCAGTCGATGGCGGTCGAATTGGCGCCGGACAAGATCCGCGTCAACGCGATCGCGCCGGTGGCTGGCGAGACGCCGCTGCTCGCCACCTTCATGGGCGAGGATACGCCCGAGCGCCGCAAGGCCTTTACCTCCACCATTCCGTGGGGCCGCTTCTCGACGCCGCAGGACATCGCCAACGCCGCGCTGTTCCTGTGCTCGGACGAGGCCGACATGGTGACGGGCTCGGTGCTGGCGGTCGACGGCGGGCGCTGCATCTAGGCCCCGGCGAACTCGGCCCGGGTACGGCCCGGGCCGTTCAGACGCGCCCACCCAAAAGAGCGATCTCCTGGCGGCGGATCACCGTGCCGTCAGGCTCGAAGCCGCGCTGTTCCAGCGTGATCCGCGGGGCCCCGGCATCGCCTTCGATGCGGAACAGATGCCAGGTGCCGAGCTCGCCATGGCCGCGTGGGCCGAGCGAGGCGGAGGGAACGCCGACGATCGGCACGTCATGGCCGGGGCCGGGGCGCCAGGCCAGCGAAAAGCTGTGATTGTGGCCGTGGACGACGAGATCTGCGCCCTTGTGCTTCAACATGGCCTCGAAGGCGGCGGCATCGACGAGTTCGCGGCCTCGCCGAGCGCCGCCGACATAAGGCGGATGGTGGATCAGCACGACGCGGATGAGGCCTTCGTCGCGGGCGCGATCGAGCAGGGCCGCAGTTCTCTCCATCTGCTCCCTGCCGACGCGACCGGTCGCCATCAGCGGCATGGTCGGCACGCCGCTGTTGACGCCGATCAGGGCGACCGGGCCTCGGCGCCGATACCAGGGATAGCCGGCGCGCCCATCGTCGCCGGCACACCAGGGCGCCAGCAGGCCGGCGAGGGGCTTCAACGAGGAACGCGAATAGGCATCGTGATTGCCCGGGACGAAACTGACCGTTTCGCGGGGGCCGAGCGTGTCCAGGAAAGCGACGGCGGTCTTGAATTCGTCGGGCAGGCCGATATGGGCGACGTCGCCGGTGCAGGCGATATGGTCGGGCTGCTTTCCATGGATGTCGGCGACGATGCCCGCCAGTATGTCCATGTCATGGGCATGACGGCGCTTGCGACGCCAGTTGACGTAGCCGGTCGCGCGCTTGCCGAAAAGTTGATGCAGCGAGAACCCGGCGAGCGGGCCGAGATGCGGGTCCGACAGATGCGCGAGCTTGAACACGCTCAAGCGCTTGCCCTTCCCGCCTGCCGTCAGTCAAGCGCGTCGTTGACGCGCCTGGACTGGCGGATGCGGAAAGCTCAGTTGGCGGCGCCGGTCAGTTCGGACACGATGCGGGAATCGGTCAGGGTAACGGCGGGCTTCCAGACATAGGCCGGCTTGGCCTTCAGGTAAGAGACGATGAACGAGAGCAACATGTTAGTGGTTCCTGGGGGACGGCGGTTGTATGCGCCTTATTTGGGACGCGTTTGTGACAGGGCAAGCGCCGTGGTTGACGGTCCGTCATGCGCTTTTTGCATAGACAATTAACCGGGCCTTGAGAGTCTTTCCGATGCAATCGCAGACGCCTCCTGCTGCCGCCGACCCGGAGACGCGGAGGACATTCCGGCAGCGGCTGCTGACCCGGCTCTTTCATATCTATTTCAGACTCGTGCGCAGCGTGACTTTCGGTGTCCGGGCCGTGGTCCTGAACGATCGGGGCGAGGTCTTCCTGATCCACCACACCTATGTGCCGGGCTGGCATTTTCCCGGCGGTGGCGTCGAAGTCGGAGAGACGGCAGCGACGGCGCTCGAGCGCGAATTGGCCGAGGAGGCCGGCATCGCTCTGGAGGGGCCGCCCGCCCTGCATGGCCTGTTCTTCAACCGGCGCATCTCGCAGCGTGACCATGTTGCGGTCTACGTCGTCCGCGCCTTCAGGGTCGAGCAGATCAAGCAGCCGGACAAGGAGATTGCCGCGGCAGGGTTCTTCGGACTGGATGCGTTGCCTGAGGGGACGACACAGGCCACGCGTCGCCGGCTGGAGGAGATCATTGCCGGAAAGCCTGCGGCCGCAGACTGGTGATGCGGGGCCGGGGCTAGTCCGCGCCCTTCGCCAGCTTTCCGAAATCGGCGTCGAGCTTCGCCAGAGCCGCGGTGATCGCCTCGCGCCTGTTCCCGATCCACGCGTCTTGCCGGTCGAGGCGCTGCTTGGCTTCCGCCAGCATGCGATCCATCTCGGCGGGCTGGGGGCCGCCGGATGTGGCTCGATTCCTGATGATCGCGACGGGATCCAGAGTCGAACGGAACTCGGCCTCGCTCATCGGGAGTTCCGCCGCGGGTAACCCCATCTCCGTGGCAGCCTTGCGATAGATCGCCTGCGCCTGCGTGTACGGGAAGTCGGTCGGCCTGATGTTGTTGACCTTGGCGTAATCGACGATTTCGGAGGCGAAGTGATGCCCGGCGCGGAAGGGCAGCCTGTACTTGCGCATCAGCAGGTCGGCGAGTTCCTGCGAGGCGGTCCAGTCGCTGTTGAGCTCTTCGAGCGCTCGCTCGGGATCGATGACCAGAGCCTTCAGGATGCGGTCGAGGCCCTGCAGGGACCTGGCGGCACTGTCGATCATGGCGCTGTTGGCCTTGGCATCCTTGGCGTCGGGCATGCCGGGCGGGATGTTGTGCGCCTTGAACACCGGCCCCATCGCCAGCGTCAACGCCGTCGAAGCGTCCTCGCGCGTGCCGTTCAGCAGGCCGGGATTGCGCTTCTGCGGCATCGCGCTCGAGACATATGTGTTGCCGCCGCCCTCGCGCAGCAGGATCCAGGGGCGCGACTGCGCATATTGCGTCATCACGTCTTCGATGAAGCCGCCGACATGAAGGGCGAGGGCCGTCACGATGCTTCCCGCCTCGACCGGCAGGTCGGCGGCCGCGATCTGCGAGGCGTCGTAGGCGTTGTCGACGAGGGCCGCGAACCCGAGATAGTCGGCCATGCGCCGCCGGTCGAGCGGCCAGCTCGTGCCGTTGAGCACGGTGGTGCCCATCGGCGAGCGGTCTACGCGCGCATAGATCTCGCGAATGCGCTGGGCGTCGCGCTCCAGGCCGGCTGCGACGCCGAGGAGATAGTGGCCGTAGCTGTTGGGCTGGGCCGCGACGCCATTGGTGTAATTGGGCACGATGGTATCGCGATGCGTCGCCGCTAGCTCGACCATTGTCCGCGTTGTGCGATTGAGCTGGTCCGCGAGTGCGAGCAGCCGGTCGCGCAGGATCGCGGCGCGGTAGGTCGCATGCATATCCTGGCTGGAGCGGCCGGCATGGATCAGCGTGACCTCGACCCCGGCCTCCTTGATCATCAAGGGTTCGAAGGTAATGACCGTCGTCGGGCGCCTGGCGCCCGGCTGGTTGCCGGCCTCGATGACCTTCGCGATGCCCTTCGCTAGCTTCGGCGCCAGCGCCCGGTCGAGCAGGCCTTGCTCGGCGTTGATGACCGTGCTCGCCTTGTTGATCTCTCCGAGCCAGAAAAACTCGTCCCTTGCAGGCTCCTTCGCAGGCGCGGGCTGCTGCGCTTGGGCACAAAGCATGCTCGCGACAAGCAGCGGCGCAGCGAGGCACAGCGGAGTTCGGGGCATCTGCTTCCTCCGTTTCGACAGGTGGCGCCAGTGACTGCGCCCCGTCGCCACCCTGAGGCAGAGCGCTCCCCATGCCTGGGCCGAGTTGAGACCAATGCGGCGCGGTCGGCAAGCTGCGGCGGCAGAACGCAAGACGGATGGACGCCGCCTGGAAGCTCTGCTAGAGGCGCTGGCATGACGAACGGGCACATGCTGCGGAACCTGCGACGACCGGCGCGCTGAATGCGCCTGACCGGCATTGCGCCCATACGCGCCTGCCCTCCGCTTAGCCGATCCGCTTCCCGCCTCGCGTAATCGTCATGACATCCCTGCCTCTGACCATCCGCCACGAAATGCCCGTGGACGCCGCCGCCATCGAGCGCCTGCACGAGCGCGCTTTCGGCCCCGGGCGCTTTGCCCGCACCGCCTTCCGCCTGCGTGAAGGCGTGCCGCCCGATCAGGCACTGTCCTTCACCGCGCATGTCGGGACCTTCCTCGTCGGCTCGGTCAAGGTGACGCCGGTCCTCGCCGGGGGGCACAAGGCGCTGATGCTCGGCCCGCTGACCGTCGATCCTGCCTTCGACGGCAGGGGCATCGGGGGGGCGCTGATGAACCGCTCCATCGAAGCTGCGCGCGAGGCCGGTCACGACCTGATCATGCTGGTTGGCGACGAGCCGTACTATGCGCGCTTCGGCTTCAAGATGCTGCCGCCGGGCCAGTTGATCCTTCCCGGCCCTGCCGATCCGCGGCGCTTCCTGGCGCTGGAACTGGT
>NZ_JBIWYK010000139.1:0-7232 GCF_044752385.1 Allobosea sp. CER48
CAGCAGCACCGGCGCGTGGGTTTTCCTCCCGAGCGCGCTGTCTCAGGCTCGAACTTCAAACACCATGTTGAACGGCGTCTCTGTCGCGCGGCGGAAATGCGAGAAGCCCGCGTCCATCGCGACCTTGCGCAGCCGCATCTCGCCGGCCTGCGCACCGAGGCCGAGTCCGACCTCCTGCGACAGCGAGGCCGGCGTGCAGATCATCGTCGAAGCCCCGTAGAAGATCCGCCCGACCGGGTTGAGATTGTCCTTGAGATGGTCGTGCGCGAAGGGCTCGACGATCATCCAGCTGCCGTCGCGGGCCAGGGACTCCCGCACATGCTTGCCGGCCCCGACCGGATCGCCCATGTCGTGCAGGCAGTCGAACATCGTCACGAGGTCGTATTTCTGCTCGGGGAAATCCTTGGCCGAGGCACGCTCGAAGACGATGCGGTCGCCGACGCCGGCCTTTTGCGCCTCCTCCCGCGCCCGCTCGATCGACGGCCCGTGATAGTCGAAGCCGTAGAAGCGCGAGTTCGGATAGGCCTTGGCCATCAGGATCGTCGAAGACCCGTGCCCGCAGCCGACATCCGCGACGGTCGCGCCGCGTTCGAGCTTGGCCTTGACGCCGTCCAGCGCCGGAATCCACTCGCCTGTCAGATGGGCGTTGTAGCCTGGCCGGAAGAAGCGCTCGGTGCCACGGAACAGGCATTTGCTGTGTTCATGCCAGCCGAGGCCGGCACCGCTGCGGAAGGCATCCTCGACCTTCGGCTCGTCGACCCACATCGACTGGACGATCTCGAAGGCGCCGGCGAAGAAGGCCGGGCTGTCCTCCTCCGCGAAGGCCATGGCCTGCTCGGGCGAAAGGCTGAAGCTGTCGCTGCCCTCGTCATACTCGACATAGCCGGCCGAGGCCTGACCGGAGAGCCATTCGCGCAGATAGCGCTCCTTGAACCCGGTCTTTTCCGCCAGTTGCTGGGATGTGACGGGCATGCCGTCGGCCATCGCCTTGTAGAGGCCGAGCTGGTCCCCCAGCACGATCAGGGCACCGGTGACGGAGGCCCCGACATCGCCAACGAGACGTCCCACCAGCGCGTCGAGTTTTTGAGGGTCGGCAGCACGCATGGCCTTGCTCCTCGGGTTCGGGCGCAGCCGGTGCCGTGTCGCGATCCAGCTCGACGCCATCGCGGAAGAGAAGACGCTAAACCCGTCGCGGGGCCTGTCAACGCGATAAAGTCGGACCCTGCGTCTCTCCGCCTTCCGACAGCCATTCGGGGCCGAGGCGTGGCAGGTTGGGGTCGCGCCGCGCCGTCTCGATCACGCTGTCGATCAGCCCCGGAAAGCGCTGGTTGAGCTCGTCTCGCCGGATACTGAGATAGCGCGACGTTCCCTCCACCCGCATGCGGGTGATGCCGGCTTCGCGCAGCTTGGCGAAGTGGTAGGACAGGAGCGACGGCGAGGCGAAGGCGGTGAAATGACTGCAACGCGCCTTGTCGACCTCGTTGACATCGGACAGCGCGACGAGGATGCCGAGCCGGATCGGGTCGGCCAGCGCCGCGAACACGTCGGCTGGCGCGACATCCTCGATATCAGGGTGGAAAACCGGCTTCATGGCCTTCGAGATAGGCGATGCCGTCGCTCCTGACAATATTCAACATTCATTGAAATTACCCTTGCGGCGAATGATCGGTCACCTTAAAATTCAACGATCATTGAAATTTTGAAGCTCGCCTTCGAAACAGCGATCATCCGCAAGGATCACTCCCATGGATACGCGCCTTCTTTCCCTCGCCGGCGGCGCCTTCGCGATCGGCACCGGCAGCCTGATCGTCACCGGCATCCTGCCCCATCTCGCCGATGGCCTCTCCGTCTCGGTCGACACTGCGGGGCTGCTCATCTCGATCTTCGCGCTGGCCTACGCGATCGGCTCGCCCATCCTCTCCACGGTCCTCGGCGACGCCGACCGCAAGCTGGTTCTGACCGGCGCGATGACGGTGTTCGGCCTCGCCAATCTCGGCGCAGCCTTCGCCAGCGATTTCGGGGTAGTGATGGCCGCCCGGATCGTGATGGCGCTCTCGGCAGGCGTTTTCATGCCCGCCGCGAATGCCGTCGCCGTCGCGGTCTCCGTGCCCGAGCGGCGCGGCCGCGCCATCGCTCTCGTCACCGGCGGCATGACGGTTTCGCTGATTCTCGGCATCCCTATCGGCACCGCCGTCGTCGGCTTCGGCGGCTGGCACCTCGCCTTCCTGATCGTGGCGCTGTTCAGCGCGTTCTCGCTCATCGGCCTGCTCGTCAAGCTGCCCAGGGGCCTGCCGCGCGGCACCAACACACTGCGCGAGCGCCTGCAGGTCGCAGGACGCGGCGATGTGCTGCTGGCGCTGGCCACCACCATGCTGTGGACCACCGGCGCCTTCGTTCTCTACACCTATATCGCGCCCTTCCTGACCAACCATGCCGGCATTGTCGGCCCCTGGCTTGCGGCGACCCTCGTCGTTTCCGGCATCGGCTCGGCCATCGGCAACCAGCTCGGCGGCATCGCCAGCGATCGGTTCGGGCCGGAGCGCACCCTCGGCGTCGTCCTGACAGTGCTCGCCACGGCACTGTTCACCGCCTCCCTGATCGCTGTCAGCCTGCCGCCGGCGCTCGCGATATGGCCGATTCCGTTCGTGCTGCTGGTCTGGAGTGCGGCGGGCTGGGCCGGCCATCCCTCGCAGATGTCGCGGCTGGCCGCGATGGCACCGGATGCCGCCGTCGTCGCGCTCTCGCTCAACGCCTCGGCGCTCTATTTCGGCATCGCGGCCGGCGCCGCGCTGGGCCAGCAGGTGATGCGCCATGCCGGCACCTGGCCGCTCGGCTTCGTCGGCGCCGCCTGCGAAATCGCGGCGCTCGCCGTGCTCTTCGCTGCCATGTGGCGCAAGCGCAGAATGCCGAGGCAGCTGGAAATCGACATCGTGCTGCCGGCACCGCGTCCTGTGCGTTGAGCCGCGACGGCAGCGCTTTTAAGCTTCCTTCCGTCGCCCGGCCCGTCTATAGCGAGCGCCTAGCATTCATTCAGACGCTCGCCAGGCCTCCGCTCGCCCGATCGGACCGGCCTTGCGCACGCCTGCAAGACCGGTCGAGATCATGGCAAAGCGCACAGACATCAAGTCCATCCTGATCATCGGCGCCGGCCCCATCATCATCGGACAGGCCTGCGAGTTCGATTATTCCGGCACCCAGGCCTGCAAGACGCTGAAGGCCGAGGGCTACCGCATCATCCTGGTCAATTCGAACCCGGCGACGATCATGACCGATCCGGACCTGGCCGACGCGACCTATGTCGAGCCGATCACGCCGGAGATCGTCGCCAAGATCATCGAGAAGGAGCGCCCCGACGCACTGCTGCCGACCATGGGCGGCCAGACGGCGCTGAACTGCGCGCTCTCGCTCCAGAAAATGGGCGTGCTGGAGAAGTTCAGCGTCGAGATGATCGGCGCCACCGCAGATGCGATCGACAAGGCCGAGGACCGCGAGCGGTTCCGCGAGGCGATGACCAAGATCGGCCTGTCCACCCCGCGCTCTCATCACATCAAGACGCTCGGCCAGGCGCTCGACGCGCTCGAGGATATCGGCCTGCCCGCGATCATCCGCCCGTCCTTCACCATGGGCGGCACCGGCGGCGGCATCGCCTACAACAAGGGCGAGTTCATCGACATCGTCGAGCGCGGCATCGACGCGTCCCCGACCAGCGAGGTCCTCATCGAGGAGAGCGTGCTCGGCTGGAAGGAGTACGAGATGGAGGTCGTCCGCGACAAGAAGGACAACTGCATCATCGTCTGCTCGATCGAGAACTTCGATCCGATGGGCGTCCACACCGGTGATTCGATCACGGTCGCGCCGGCGCTGACGCTGACCGACAAGGAATACCAGATCATGCGCGACGCCTCGCTGGCGGTTCTGCGCGAGATCGGCGTCGAGACCGGCGGCTCGAACGTCCAGTTCGCGATCGACCCGGAAACCGGGCGCATGATCGTCATCGAGATGAACCCGCGCGTTTCGCGCTCCTCGGCGCTCGCGTCGAAGGCGACCGGCTTCCCGATCGCCAAGGTCGCGGCGCGTCTGGCCGTCGGCTACACGCTGGACGAGATCGAGAACGACATCACCGGCGGCGCGACCCCGGCCTCCTTCGAGCCGACGATCGACTACGTCGTCACCAAGATCCCGCGCTTCGCCTTCGAGAAGTTCCCGGGCTCGGAGCCGACCCTGACCACCGCGATGAAGTCGGTCGGCGAAGCCATGGCGATCGGCCGCACCTTCCAGGAGTCTCTGCAGAAGGCGCTCCGCTCGCTCGAGACCGGCCTCGACGGCCTCGACGAGATCGAGGTCGACGGCCTCGGCCTCGGCGACGACCGCAACGCCATCAAGGCCGCGATCTCGACGCCGACGCCCGACCGCATCCTGCATGTCGCCCAGGCGATGCGCGCCGGCTTCAGCAACGAGGAGATCCACGAGAGCTGCAAGATCGATCCGTGGTTCCTCGCCCAGATGCGCGAGCTGGTCGAGACCGAGGAGAAGATCCGCAGGGTCGGCCTGCCGCAGACGCCCGGCGCCTTCCGCCAGATCAAGGCGATGGGTTTCTCGGACAAGCGCCTCGCCGCCGTCTCGGGCAAGACCGAGGCCGAGGTTCGTACGCTGCGCCGTTCGCTCGAGGTGCGCCCGGTCTACAAGCGCATCGACACCTGCGCGGCCGAGTTCGCCTCGCCGACCGCCTACATGTATTCGAGCTACGCCATGCCCTTCGCCGGCAAGATGGCGGATGAGGCCAACCCCTCCGACCGCAAGAAGGTCGTGATCCTCGGCGGCGGGCCGAACCGCATCGGCCAGGGCATCGAGTTCGACTATTGCTGCTGCCATGCCTGCTACGCTCTGCGGGATGCCGGCTATGAGACCATCATGGTCAACTGCAACCCGGAGACGGTCTCGACCGACTACGACACCTCCGACCGGCTGTATTTCGAGCCGCTGACCGCCGAGGACGTGCTCGAGATCCTCGAGACCGAGAAGCAGAACGGCACGCTGCTCGGCGTCATCGTCCAGTTCGGCGGCCAGACCCCGCTGAAGCTGGCGAATGCGCTGGAAGAGGCCGGCATCCCGATCCTCGGCACCTCGCCCGACATGATCGACCTCGCCGAGGACCGCGACCGCTTCAAGCGCCTGCTCGACAAGCTGCACCTCAAGCAGCCGAAGAACGGCATTGCCTACTCGGTCGAGCAGGCCCGCATGATCGCCGGCGAGCTCGGTCTGCCCTTCGTCGTGCGCCCGTCCTATGTGCTCGGCGGCCGCGCCATGGCGATCATCCGCGACGAGGTGATGTTCGAGGATTACCTGCTCGGCACCCTGCCCTCGCTGATCCCGTCCGAGGTCAAGGCCAAGTACCCGAACGACAAGACCGGCCAGATCAACACGGTGCTCGGCAAGAACCCGCTGCTGTTCGACCGCTACCTGTCTGATGCCATCGAGGTCGACGTCGACTGCCTCGCCGACGGCAAGGAGGCCTTCATCGCCGGGATCATGGAGCATATCGAGGAAGCCGGCATCCATTCCGGCGATTCGGCCTGCTCGCTGCCGCCGCGCTCGCTCTCGGCCGAGACCATCACCGAACTGGAGCGCCAGACCAGGGCGATGGCGCTGGCGCTCGATGTCGGCGGCCTGATGAACGTCCAGTACGCGATCAAGGACGGCGACATCTACGTTCTGGAGGTCAACCCCCGCGCCTCGCGCACGGTGCCTTTCGTCGCCAAGGTCATCGGCGAGCCCATCGCCAAGATCGCGGCCCGCGTCATGGCCGGCGAGCCGCTGGCGAGCTTCGGCCTGAAGCCGGCGAAGCTCGACCATGTCGGCGTCAAGGAAGCCGTCTTCCCGTTCGCGCGCTTCCCTGGCGTCGACGTCCTGCTCGGCCCGGAGATGCGCTCGACCGGCGAGGTCATCGGCCTCGACCGCTCCTTTGACACGGCCTTCGCCAAGAGCCAGCTCGGCGCCGGCTCCAAGGTGCCGGTCAAGGGCACCGTGTTCGTCTCGGTGCGCGACGACGACAAGCCGCGCATCGTGCCGGCGGTCCGCATCCTCTCCGATCTCGGCTTCCGTATCGTCGCGACCGGCGGCACGCTGCGCCTGCTGCAGGAGCAGGGCATCGACGCTGCGCGGATCAACAAGGTCCTTGAAGGCCGGCCGCATGTCGTCGACGCGATCAAGAACGGCGAGATCCAGCTGATCTTCAACACGACCGAGGGTCCACAGGCTCTTGCGGATTCCCGTTCGCTCCGTCGAACGGCCCTCTTGCACAAGGTGCCCTATTATACCACCTTGGCCGGAGCGATCGCCGCGGCGGAGGGCATCAAGGCCTATTGCAGCGGCGACCTCGAAGTACGATCGTTGCAGTCATACTTCGAACGCGCGGCCTGATCGGCCAGTCGCGGCGAAGTTCGGAGACGAAGCGGAAGCGCGGAGGCGCCGGCAGCCGAGATGCTGCCGGCGAACCGCGTTTTCAGGCCTTTTATGGGACGGAAAGAATGGAAAAGGTTCCAATGACCGCCGGGGGCTTCGCCGCCCTGGAGGCCGAGCTGAAGGACCGTCAGCAGGTCCAGCGCCAGCGCATCATCACCGCGATCGCAGAGGCGCGCGCGCTGGGTGATCTCTCGGAGAACGCGGAATATCACGCGGCCAAGGAAGCGCAGTCGCTCAACGAAGGCCGGATCATGGAACTCGAGTCGCTGATCGGCCGCGCCGACATCATCGACGTCTCCAAGCTCGGCGGCGACACGATCAAGTTCGGCGCCACCGTCAAGCTGATCGACGACGATACCGAGGAAGAGAAGAGCTACCAGATCGTCGGCGAGCCGGAATCGGACGTGAAGTCCGGCAAGGTCTCGATCGGCTCGCCGATCGCGCGCGCGCTGATCGGCAAGAAGGTCGGCGATTCCGTCCAGGTCAACACGCCCGGCGGCGGCAAGTCCTACGAGGTCGTCAGCGTCGATTTCCGCTGAGACGGCCACCGTTCCACGACCGTCATGCTCGCCCCTGTGGCGGGCATCGACGACTTCGACCGCTCCTGCCGAGAGAAGGCCTCGATGGCCGGACCGGCCCGGCCAACGCCCTGGCGACGTCCCTACCCCGCCAGGACCACCCTCACCGCCTTGATGATGCCGTCCACGGCGACGCTCGCCAGGATCAGGCCCATGACGCGGCTGATCACGCTCGCGCCGGCATTGCCGATG
>NZ_JBIWYK010000140.1:0-7219 GCF_044752385.1 Allobosea sp. CER48
GCGGAGAACGGTCAGGTCGGCATCGCCGAACTGGAGCAGATCCGCGAATTGATCACGGCGGCCGGCTATCTCGGCCGTATCATCATCGACCCCTCCGTCGTCCGCGGCCTCGAATATTACACCGGCCCGGTCTACGAGGTGGAGCTGACCTTTCCGGTCACCAATGACGACGGGCAGGTGGTGCGCTTCGGCTCGGTCGCGGGCGGCGGGCGCTATGACGGCCTCGTCGGCCGCTTCCGGCCCGAGCCCGTGCCGGCGACCGGCTTCTCGATCGGCGTCTCCCGGCTCTTCTCGGCGCTGAAGGCGGTGAAGTCGCCGATCGTCGACAGCCGGAACGAACTGCCGCTTGTCGTTGTCACCGCGATGGACAACAAGTCGCCGGAGTTCATGCCGGGCTATCAGGCGATGGTCTCGGCCCTGCGCCAGGCCAAGGACGCGGACGGCAAGCCGCTCCTGCGCGCCGATCTCTATCTCGGCGCTTCCGGCTTCAATGCCCAGATGAAATACGCCGACCGGCGCGGCGCCGTCTGCGCGGTCATTCAGGGGTCGTCCGAGCGTGAGGCCGGGACGGTCGTCATCAAGGACCTGATCCTCGGCGCCGAGCTCGCGGCCGCCAGCCGCGACGTCAAGGATTCGTCCGAGCACAAGGCCAAGCAGGCCGAGGCACAGTTCGCGGTGCCGCTGGCGGAACTGGTCGAGGGCGTGAAGCGGGTGCTGGCGCGACATTCGTAAACGCCGCAGCCGTCATGCTCGCCCTTTGGGCAGGCATCCATGTCTTGAACGCGGCGGTCGCGGGCGCGAGACGTGGACGGTCGGGACAGGCCCGACCATGACGATGGTCGCTCCCTTCGATTCCCGTTCACCCATTTCCCTCAAATCCCTCGAAAATTGACGGCGCCGCTGCTAGAGCATCGGACCGAAAAGTGGGGACCACTCTTCGGAGCAATCCGATGCTGAAATCCGGCACGGCGCTCGCAACAGGATAGGAAGCCGTGTCCGCAAGCCGCGCCAGCATCGAGACCGTGATCGCGCTCTTCGCAGGCGAGGGCTATGTTCATGCCGAGCCCGCGATCCTGCAGCCCGCCGACGTCTTCCTCGATCTCTCCGGCGAGGATATCCGCCGCCGCATCTTCATGACGCAGGATGCGGATGGCCGCGACTGGTGCCTGCGCCCCGAATACACCATTCCCGTGGCACTCGATCACATCGCTTCGGGCTCGACCGAACCGGCGGCCTATGCCTATGCAGGCCCGGTCTTCCGGATGAGGGCCAACGAGCCCGGCGAATTCCAGCAGGCGGGCATCGAATCCTTCGGCCGTGCCGACGTCACCGCCGCCGATGCCGAGACGATGGCGCTCACCATCGAGGCGACGGCCGCGCTGGGCCTGAAGGCGCCGCGCATCCTGATGGGCGATGTCGCGCTGCTCGGCGCGCTGCTCGACGGGCTGTCGGTGCCCCAGGCCGCGCGCCGCCGCCTCGTCCGCGCGATCGTGCAGGGCAAGGGCACGGAGGCCGTCGACGCGCTCGATCCCCCGGTCGCAGAGGGCGAGGCAGCCCATGCCGGCCTGCTCAAGGCGCTTGAGGGGCAGGACCCCAAGGCCGCCCGCGCCTTCGTCGAGGATGTGCTGTCGATCGCCGGCATCTCGACGGTGGGCGGGCGCACGGCCGCCGATATCGCCGAGCGCTTCCTTGCGCGCGCTGCCGAGCGCGAGAATCCGGTCAATGGCGACGTCAAGGCGTTGCTGGCCCAGGTCCTTGCGGTCGCCGGCGATCCCGACGGCGCGTCCGCCGCGCTTCGGGCGCTGGCCGACCAGGCCTCGCTCGATCTCGGCCGCCAGCTCGACGCCTTCGACGAGCGAACCGGCTTTCTCGCCGCACGCGGCGTCGATGTCGGCGCGATCCGCTTCTCGGCGGGTTTCGCTCGCAATCTCGACTACTACACCGGCTTCATCTTCGAACTGCACGACACTGCTCGCGGTGACGGCAAGCCGGTCGCCGGTGGCGGCCGCTACGACAACCTTCTCGGCCGTCTCGGCGCGAGCCGGCCGATCGCGGCTGTCGGCGCCTCGCTCTGGCTCGACCGGCTGACGGGAGACGCGGCATGAGCCAGCCGTCCAGCAACGACGCTCCGCTTGTTCTCGCCGTGCCGTCCAAGGGCCGGCTGCAGGAGAACGCGACCGCGTTCTTCGGTCGCGCCGGACTGAAATTCGTCAAGGCCAGCGGCGAGCGCGGCTATCGCGGCACCATCGCCGGGGTGGAGGGCGCGGAGGTCGCGTTCCTGTCGGCCTCGGAAATCGTCGCTCAGCTTGCCTCAGGCGCGGCTCATCTCGGCATTACGGGCGAGGACCTCGTCCGCGAGCAGCTTTCGGACGCCGATGCCGCGGTCGAGATGTTGACGCCGCTCGGTTTCGGCCACGCCAATGTCGTCGTCGCCGTGCCGCAGGCCTGGATCGACGTGCGCAGCATGGCCGATCTCGAGGACGTCGCCTCGACCATGCGCGCCCGCCACGGCCGCAAGCTGCGCGTCGCAACCAAATATGTTCACCTGACCCGCCGCTTCTTCGCGCAGCACGGCCTCGCCGATTATCGCATCGTCGAGAGCCTCGGCGCGACCGAAGGGGCGCCTGCGGCCGGCACGGCCGAGATCGTCGTCGACATCACGACGACTGGCGCGACGCTGGCAGCCAATGCGCTCAAGGTGCTCGACGACGGCGTGATGCTGGCTTCCGAGGCCAATCTCGTCGCCTCGATGCGCGCCCCCTGGGGCGAGCGTGCCAGGGCGGCGGCCAGGACCATTCTCTCGCGCATTGCCGCGGAGGAGGAGGGGCGCACGATCCGGGAGGTTCGCGCCCGTATCGAGCTGTCGCACGACGCCCTGGCTGCACTGGCGGAGCGTTTCGGCACCCGCCTGCCATTCGGTGCTCCGGTGGCCGGCACGCCGCTCACCCTGCACTGCCCGGACAAGGCTGTCTTCGCGCTGGTCGAGCATCTCGACGGCCTCGGCGCCGATGACGTTACCGTCTCGGCACCCAGCTACATATTCCGGCGTTCGAACCGTCTGCTGGAGCGGCTCAACGCGCGGCTCTGATGTGGTTTTCCGCAACGGAATGACGGCGTCGACCGCGCTTCAGCCTTGATCCTGAACCAATTGGCCTCTAGGCGTGTTAACCGATTTTGCGGCCATCGCGCGGCCGTGCGAGTGAATGCAGGTAAGACGATCATGATCCGACGCCTTGGCCTTGCGGCCGTCCTTGCCGTCCTGGCCGTGCCGATGCTGATGCCGGGCGAGGCCGCGGCGCAGCGCCAGCGGATGCCGTCGCGCACCGAGCTCGGTGGCCAGACCGAGATTCCGCAGGCCCAGCAGGAGAAGACCTTCCCGCTCGGCGCCAGCTGGAGCCTCGTCCAGCTGAACGGCAAGCCGGTCTATGACCGGCGCGCGACGCTGATCATCGACAAGAACCTGCGCGGCACCGGCTTCGGCGGCTGCAACACGTTCTCCGCCGCGGCCTACCCGCTGCGCCAGCAGGGCCTGGCCGTCGGGCCGATCGCGCTCACCAAGCGTAGCTGCGACAAGGCCATGCTCGACTTCGAGCGCGCCTTCCTGACCGCGCTGCGCGGGACGCGCAACTGGGACATCGTCAATGGCCGCCTCGTCCTCAAGGGCGCGGCCGGCGAGCTGACCCTCAGCCGCTCGCTCTGACAGCTTCGTCTCCCCTTGAGGGCGGAGACATTTCAGCAGACGGACAGGAAAAGGGCCGCGTGAGCGGCCCTTTCTCGTCGTAGCGTCGCTGGTTGCCCTCAGGCCGCCGGCGTTTTTTCCGTGGGCGTCGGGGTGAAGGTGCCGTCCGCGTTCGGCTCCATGGTGACGATCGCATCGTGCATCGTGCGCAACGTCGCGCGGTGACCGATCGAGACGATACGGGTGTCCGGCAGCTCGCGGTCGATGGTGGCGTAGATCTCGCCCTCCAGCTTCTCGTCGAGCGAGGCGGTGGCCTCGTCGAGGAACAGCCAGTCCGGCTTGCTCAGCAGGGCGCGGGCCACGGCCAGCCGCTGCTGCTCGCCGCCGGAGAGGCGCTGGCCCCAGAGATCCACCTCGTCGAGCTTGTCGGCGAGATGGCCGAGCTTGACCTTTTCCATAGCGGCGCGGATCGCAGCGTCGTCATAGGCTTGCTCGTCGGCCGGGTAGGCGAGGGCAGCCCGCAGCGAGCCCTGCGGCAGATAGGGGCGCTGCGGCAGCAGCATGATCTGCGCGTCCGGTGGAATGCCGACCTTGCCGTCGCCGAACGGCCAGATGCCGGCGATGGCGCGGAACAGCGTCGACTTGCCGGAGCCCGAGGGGCCGATCAGCAAGGTGGAGCGCTGCGTGCCGAAATCGAGCTTGCCGAGCTTCACGATCGGCTTGCCGTTCGGCAGCAGCAATGTCGCGTTGCGGATGTGCAGGCCTTCGTCGCGAGAGGTCTCGCGGCCGAGGGCCTCCTCGCTGATCGGCCCGTGCTGCGCGTCGGCGATCGCCGTCTCGAACGAGGTCAGACGGTTGATCGAGGCGAGATAGGAGGCGATCGACGAGTAGCTGTTGATGATGAAGGACAGCGCGGTCTGCACACGGTCGAAGGCGCCTGCGACCTGCATCATGATGCCAAGCGTGATCGTGCCGGCGAAATAGTAGGGCGCCAGGATGATGTAGGGCAGCACCACGCTGAGCTGGTTGTACGACAGCGTAAAGCTGGTCAGCTTCAGCCGGCGCCAGACCAGCCGGTAGAAATTCTCGACGATGTCGCGGAAGCGCTGGGCGAGATGGGCACGCTCGGTCGGCTCGCCGACCATCAGCGCGATCTGCTCCGAATATTCGCGCAGGCGGGCGAGCGAGAAGCGGAAATTCGCCTCGCGCTTCTCCTGCTCGAATTCGAGCCGGATGAGGGGGCGGCCGATCAGATGCGTCAGCCACGTCGCCGCTGCCGCGTAGAAGAACGCGACCCAGAAGATGTAGCCGGGGACGGTGATGGAGGTGCCCGGCAGCGTGAAGGCGACCTGGATGTTCCAGAGGATGATCGAGAACGACACCAGCGTCGACACCTGCGAGAGCAGCGGCA
The DNA here is from genome assembly GCF_044752385.1 of Allobosea sp. CER48. Lineage (NCBI taxonomy): Bacteria > Pseudomonadati > Pseudomonadota > Alphaproteobacteria > Hyphomicrobiales > Alloboseaceae > Allobosea > Allobosea sp. CER48. The sequence continues at coordinate 5,091 of NZ_JBIWYK010000140.1, forward strand.
ACGCGAAGCCGTAGGTCTGGTTGACGAAGGCGCGGGTGTCTTCGGCGATACGCTGGTCGGGGTTGTCGACGCTGCCGGCAAGCGCGATCCGGTAATGCGTCGCGTGGTCCAGCCAGCGCTGCGTATACTCGTTCGCCATGAACTGGCGCCAGCGGATCAGGATCGTGTAGTTGGCGAAGAGCTCGATCAGGTTCGAGATGACCCAGAGCAGCGCCCAGACGCAGAAGACGTAGAAGAGCTGGTACCAGAACGCGGCCGCGTCCTTGTTCTGCAGCGCGTCGTACATGTCGCGATTGAAGAAGGAGAGGCGCAGCGTGATGCCGACCTGTACCTGGTTCAGGACGATCAGGAACACGAAGAGCGAGACCGCCAGCGTGCCAAGCCTGATGCTGAACGGGCCGATCGGCCAGAGATTGGCCGTGGTGATCTGGTCGGACTCGAAATAGGGCGAGGCGATCCGGGCGATGCGCCCGATCACCGGCACGAAGGAGATCGCGTAGATCAGGATGCCGAAGACGCCGACGGTGGTCGGCAGGCTGGTCGGAACCGGCGGAATCTGGAGCGCCTCCGGCCACGCGCCGATTTGCGCCAGCACCGCAGCCGCGCCGAACAGCACATACTCGATGGCGAAGACGCCGGAGAAGATGCGCAGGAAGAAGGGCAGGGTGGGTGAGCGGAAAGTCACTACTGCCAGCAGCAGGCCGACCACGCCCATGCCGATCAGGCTGGCCGATCCGGCTTGCTGGCCGACGACCAGCGTGGCGGCCGCCAGCAGGGCGACGAGGATGCTCAACAGACGCATGGGCAGGGATCCTGGCGGGAAAACGGTCGACTCCACGATTCGGACCATGTCGCAGCGGAAGTGGCCTTTCAATGGCGGCGCATCAGGATGAGCAAATTGTCATCCGGCGGACAGGCGGCCGGAGGCGCTTTCGGCCGCCGGCGGCGCACGAAAAAAAGACCCCGGCCGAGCGGATCTCGGCCGGGGCGGAGGGATGGGGGATGCACTGGCAGGCGGTCGCCTGCCAAGGGCCAGCGTCACTCGGCGGCGACGATCTTGCCGGCGTCCCACTTGTACATGGAGAAGCTCGGCGAGCTCAGGTCGCCGGTCTTGCCGTAGGTCAGCGTGCCGATCGCGGTCTTGACCGGCATGCCCGACTGGAGCGCCTTGGCGGCGCCGCTCGCGTCGCCCGGCTTGCCGGCCTTCTCGATCGCCGCCTTCAGCACCTCGACGGCAGCGTAGGCGTTGAGGGTGAAGGCCTCCGGCGGAATGCCCTTCTCCTTCAGCGCGGCGACAGCCTGGGCCGAGTCCGGGTTCTTCAGCGCGTCGGTCGCGTTGGTGAAGAGCGTGCCGGTGGCGTGGTCGCCGCCGATCGCCGCGAATTCGGTGTTGGAAAGGCCTTCGCCGCCGATGATGACCGCCTTGACGCCGGCATCGGCCAACTGGCGCGAGAGCAGCCCGCCCTCGGGGTGGTAGCCGCCGAAATAGATCAGGTCGACATTCGCGGCCTTGAGGCGGGTCACGACGGCCGACAGGTCCTTGTCGCCGGGGTTGACGGTCAGCGCGACGACCTCCTTGAGCCCGCCGGCATTGATTCCCTTCTGGAAGGAATCGGCCAGGCCCTTGCCGTAGGTACCCTTGTCGTGGACGATCGCGATCTTCTTGTCCTTCAGGTTCTTCAGGACATAGGCCGCGGCGATCTCCGCCTGCTGGTCGTCACGGCCGCAGGTGCGGAAGACGTTGGTCAGGCCGCGTGCGGTCAGGGCAGGCGATGTCGCGGTCGGCGTCACCATCAGCACGCCGCTCTCGGCGAGAACATCCGAGACCGCCATGGCGACGCCGGAGGTCACGGGGCCGACCACGAACTTCACCTTCTCGCCGACCAGCAGGTTGGCGGAGGAGACGCCCTGCTTGGGGTCTCCGGCATCGTCGGCAAGCTTCAGGACCAGCTTCTCGCCGAGCACGCCGCCGTTCTTGTTGATGACGTCGACGGCCGTCTGGGCGCCGTTCTTCACCTGGTCGCCATAGGCGGCGACAGGCCCCGTCAGCGGCGCCACGAGTCCGATGGTGATGTCGGCCCGAGCGGCCTGGGCCGACAGGAACAGCGTGGTGGCCAGGGCAGCGCCCG
>NZ_JBIWYK010000141.1:0-7173 GCF_044752385.1 Allobosea sp. CER48
CCGTTTGAAGCCGCGACTTTACCCAGACGGGGCGGCGGATCACCCGCAGGCCGTGCATCAATCTATGGAAACAATAAGGGCGCGGTGGAGTCCACCGCGCCCTGATCGGCTTTGACACTAGGCCGGCGTCGCGCTCAGCGGCGGCCGATCGGCGTGTAGTCGCGCTGCGGCGAGCCCGTATAAAGCTGGCGCGGGCGACCGATCTTCTGGGACGGATCCTCGATCATTTCCTTCCACTGCGCGATCCAGCCGACGGTGCGCGCGACGGCGAAGAGCACGGTGAACATCGAGGTCGGGAAGCCCATCGCCTTCAGCGTGATGCCCGAATAGAAGTCGATGTTCGGGTAGAGCTTCTTCTCGATGAAGTATTCGTCGTGGAGAGCGATGCGCTCCAGCTCGATGGCGACGTCGAGCAGCGGATCGTCCTTGATGCCGAGCTCGTTCAGCACCTCATGCGTGGTCTTCTGCATGATCTTGGCGCGCGGGTCGTAGTTCTTGTAGACCCGGTGACCAAAGCCCATCAGGCGGAACGGATCGTTCTTGTCCTTGGCCTTGGCGATGTACTTCGGAATATTGTCGACCGAGCCGATCTCCTCGAGCATCTTGAGCGCCGCCTCGTTGGCGCCGCCATGCGCGGGGCCCCACAAGCAGGCCGTGCCGGCCGCGATGCAGGCAAACGGGTTGGCGCCCGACGAACCGGCGAGGCGTACGGTCGAGGTCGAGGCGTTCTGCTCGTGGTCGGCGTGCAGGATGAAGATGCGATCGAGCGCGCGCGACAGCACCGGGTTGACCTTGTACTCCTCGGCCGGCACCGCGAAGCACATCCGCAGGAAGTTCGAGGTGTAGTCCAGCGAGTTCAGCGGATACACGAAGGGCTGGCCGACGGTGTACTTGTAGGCCATTGCGGCGAGCGTCGGCACCTTCGCGATCATCCGCATCGAGGCGATCATGCGCTGCTGCGGGTCCGAGATGTCGGTCGAGTCGTGATAGAAGGCCGACATGGCGCCGATCGAGCCGACCATGACGGCCATCGGGTGGGCATCGCGGCGGAAGCCCTGGAAGAAGCGGGCCATCTGCTCGTGCACCATGGTGTGGCGCGTGATGCGGTAGTCGAAATCCGCCTTCTGGGCGGCGGTCGGCAGTTCCCCGTAGAGCAGCAGATAGCAGGTCTCGAGGAAGTCGCCGTGCTCGGCGAGCTGCTCGATCGGGTAGCCGCGATAGAGCAGCACGCCCGCATCGCCGTCGATATAGGTGATCTGCGACTCGCAGCTCGCCGTCGAGGTGAAGCCGGGGTCGTAGGTGAACATGCCCGTTTGGGCGTAGAGCTTGCCGATGTCGATGACGGCAGGGCCGACCGACCCTTGCTTGATCGCCATGTCGACGGTCTTGTCGCCGACCTGGAGCTGGCTGGTGTTTCCGCTCATCGATACCGATCCTTTCAAGGCTCGCTGCTGTTCAGCCCCTGTTTCGCCTGCCTGCCGGCGCTTCCGCGTCAGCCTTGTCCCATCCCGGGCCCGCGATATGACGGGACGATGTCGGAAGGGGGTGTGGAAGGAGACCCATGTGACTGATTTACAAGCAATATTCGTGCCCCGCCACGGTGTGGCCGCGCAACGCACTTGCGCGTCACTAGACCATTTGCCCAGTGCATTCAACCGAGCCTAAAGGCGATTGGAACCGCGTCCCGCTCATATCTGCGCGAGCAGCCGCGGCGCCGCTGTCCCAAGGCATTGCGGGCAGGCATCCGGGTGGGGAAGCGGGATGCCGCTCCGGGTGCGGCCGGCATCCCGGTTGTCGCGGGCTCAGGCCTGGTCGGCGAGCCGGCCAAGCGTTTCCTCACGGCCGAGAACGGCCATGACGTCGAACAGCCCGGGCGACATCGCGCGGCCGGTGAGCGCGGCGCGCAGCGGCTGGGCCGCCTGGCCCAGCTTGATGCCGGTCTCCTCGACATAGGCGCGCACCGCCGCTTCGAGCGGGGCCGGGGCCCAGTCGGTCACGGCAGCGAGCTTCTCCGCGATCTGCGGCAGGCGCTGGCGCGCGGACTCGTCGAGCAGGCTCCTGGCCTTGTCGTCGAGCTGCAGAGGCCGCTGCGCGTAGAGATAGAAGGCGCTGTCGAGCAGCTCGACCAGGGTCTTGGCGCGTTCCTTCAGGCCGGGCATGGCGGCGAGGAACTTGGCCTCGAGATCGGGCGACAGGGTGGCGCCGAGCCCGCGCGCCGGGCCGATCTCGGGCAGGATCACCTTCAGCGCGTCGAGCAGCTCCTGGTCGCTCGACTGGCGCATGTAGAGCCCGTTCAGGTTCTCCAGCTTGGCGTAGTCGAAGCGAGCGGGCGAGCGGCCGATCGATGAGAGGTTGAAGGCGTCGATCATCTCCTGCGTCGAGAAGACCTCCTGGTCGCCATGGCTCCAGCCCAGCCGCACCAGGTAGTTGCGCAGCGCCGCCGGCAGATAGCCCATCGAGCGATAGGCATCGATGCCGAGCGCGCCGTGGCGCTTCGAGAGCTTGGCTCCGTCGGGCCCGTGGATCAGCGGGATATGCGACATGCTCGGCACGTCCCAGCCGAGCGCGTCGTAGATCTGGGTCTGGCGGGCGGCGTTGGTCAGGTGGTCGTCGCCGCGGATGACGTGGGTCACGCCCATGTCGTGGTCGTCGACGACGACGGCGAGCATATAGGTCGGCGTGCCGTCCGAGCGCAGCAGCACGAGATCGTCGAGATTCTCGTTCTGCCAGACGACGCGGCCCTGCACTTCGTCATTGACCACGGTCTCGCCGGTCTGCGGCGCCTTGAGGCGGATGACCGGCTTCACATCGGCCGGGGCGGTCGACGGGTCGCGGTCGCGCCAGCGCCCGTCATAGCGCAGCGGCTTGCCTTCGGCGCGCGCCTTCTCGCGCATCTCCTCGAGCTCGGCCGGGCTGGCATAGCAGTAGTACGCCTTGCCGGCGGCGAGCATCTGCTCAGCGACCTCGCGATGGCGCGCGGCGCGCTGGAACTGGTAGACGGTCTGTCCGTCCCAATCGAGGCCGAGCCATTCCAGCCCGTCCAGGATCGCGGCGATCGCGGCGTCGGTCGAGCGTTCGCGGTCGGTATCCTCGATGCGCAGCAGCATCTTGCCGCCTTGCCGGCGGGCATAGAGCCAGTTGAACAGCGCCGTGCGGGCCCCGCCGATATGCAGGAAACCGGTGGGCGACGGCGCAAAGCGCGTGACGACGGCATTGCTCATGGAAGGCAACTCCGGCCGGACGGCAGGGCGGTCCGGGGCAAGACAGGGAAATGGCGCAGGTCGCGACATGACAACCGGCGCGCGCCCTGTAACATGGCTTGGCCGGAAAGGTTAAGCGGTCAAATCGCAGCGCCGGCAGGGAGGGCGGGGAATGCAGCCGGGGCCGCCGGTGGGGCAGGACAAGCCGCGCGGCGCGCACGCCGCGACCTTGCCTCTGCGCCTGCGGTTCTCCGGAACGAACGCGCTGCGCCTCGAAGCCTGGCTGCGCGACTGGCGGGAGCGCTTCGGCCGGGCGCTCGAGCTGGAGGCCGAGCGCCGGCGGCCGTTCCTCTGGCTGCCGGTAGCGATGGGGGCGGGGATCCTGCTCTACTTCGCGGCCGATCGCGAACCCGCCCTCTGGGCGCCGCTCACCGGTTTTACTCTGAGCGCGGGATTTGCGTTCGCCCTGCGGGCACGACGGCTGGCCGCGATGGCCGCGCTGGCAGTCGCCGCCGTTTTCGCCGGCTTCGCGGCAGGTGTCATGCGCACGGCAGAGATCGCCGCGCCGATGCTGGAGCGGCCTCGGATCGGCAAGCTCACCGGCTTCGTCGAGACGGTCGAGACCCGCGACAGCGGCGCCCGCATCGTCCTGCTGGTGACGGATTTCGCCGGGATGCCTGCGGCCGAGCGCCCGAAGCGCGTCCGCGTCAATATCCGGGCCGGCTCCGTCGCGCCCGGAGAGCATATCGTCGCGACGGCCCGCTTGCTGCCGCCGCCCGGCCCCGCGCGGGCGGGAGGCTATGATTTCGGCCGGGACGCCTTCTTCCGCGGCATCGGCGCGGTGGGCAGCATCTCCGGCAAGATCGCCGGGGTCCCGGCGCCCCATGCGATGCCGATGCGGCTCGCGCTCGATGCCGCCATCGACCGGGCGCGCAACGCCCTGACCAAGCGCATTGCCGAAGCCGGGGGCGGGCAGGGCGGGGCCGTGGCCGCAGCTCTGGTCACCGGCAAGCGCGGGCTGATCACCGAGGCGACGAACAACGACCTGCGAGCGGCGGGCATCTACCACATCGTCTCGATCTCCGGCCTGCATATGGTGCTGGCCGCGGGCACGATCTTCTGGCTCGTGCGGGCCCTCCTGGCGCTGTCCCAGACGGCGGCCCTGCGCTGGCCGGTCAAGAAGATCGCCGCAGTGGCCGCGATGCTCGGCGCGACCGCCTATTGCATTTTCTCAGGGAGCGAGGTCGCGACCGAGCGATCGCTGATCATGACGCTGGTGATGCTCGGCGCCATCCTCGTCGATCGCGCGGCGTTGAGCATGCGCAACCTCGCGCTCGCGGCGATGATCGTGCTGCTGCGCGAACCGGAGGCCCTGCTGGGGCCCAGTTTCCAGATGTCATTCGGCGCCGTCGCTGCGCTGATCGCCTTTGCCGAGCGCTGGGAAAACCGCAAGCGCCCGCAGCCGCCGGCCGCGCTCCCCTGGCCGCTCGGGCCGGTCTGGACCGCAGCTCTCGGCATCGTCGTCACGACGCTGCTGGCGACGGCAGCCACCGCACCCTTCGGCGCCTATCACTTCCAGACCTTCAACCCCTTCGGCCTGCTCGGCAACGCGATGGCGCTGCCCTTCGTATCCCTCTTCGTCATGCCGGCGGCCGTATTCGGCGTGCTCGCCTATCCCTTCGGACTGGACTGGCCGGCCTGGTCGCTGATGGGATGGGCCTCCGATGCCGTGCTCAGGATGGCGCAATGGGTCGCAGCCATCGATCATTCCACCCTGACGATCGCCGCGTTCGGCCCTGCGGTCCTGGCGTGCTTCGCGCTGGCGCTGCTCTGGCTGGCTCTCTGGACGACGGCCTGGCGCTGGCTGGCCGTGCTGCCGCTGGTGCTGGGCGTCGCCATCGCGGGAAAGCCTGAGCGACCGGAGATCCTTATCGAGCGTGATGGCTCGGGTCTCGCCGTGCGCGGCGCCGACGGTCGCCTAGCGATCGCCGGCAAGCCGAGCCGCTTCGTGCTGCAGCAATGGCTTGCCGCCGACGGCGACAGGCGCTCGCCGGAGGATCCGACATTGCGTTCCGGTATCGCCTGCGACGCACTCGGTTGCGTCGCCAGGACGGCGGACCAGCGCACCGTCTCGTACACGCGCGACCGGCTCGCTATCATCGAGGACTGCCTGCGCGCCGACCTGGTCGTCACCGCCATTCCCTGGAGCGGCACCTGCAAGGCCAGGCTGATCGAGCGCATGGCCCTGTCACGCGACGGCGCGACCTCGCTCTATCGGAGCGCGTCGGGATGGAGCAGCCACATCTCGGAGTCCGACGCCGCAGAGAGGCCCTGGACGCGTCGCCGCGAGCCGCGCCAGGCGACGCAAACCGCGCGGCCGGCAAATCAACCGTCGGCGGCCGCCGATAGCGAGCCCGAGGCCGATGTCGAGCGCCTTCAGTAGCGCCGCATCAGATTGACGAGCCGGCCCTGGATCTTGACCCGGTCCGGTCCGAGTACACGGGTCTCATAGGCCGGATTGGCGGCTTCGAGCGCGATCGAGGAGCCGCGCTTGCGCAGGCGCTTGAGCGTCGCCTCCTCGTCGTCGATGAGCGCGACGACGATGTCGCCGGTATTGGCGGTGTCCTGCTTGCGGATGATGACCGTGTCGCCGTCGAGAATGCCGGCCTCGACCATCGAATCGCCGCGCACTTCCAGCGCATAATGCTCGCCGGAGCCGAGCATGTCGGGCGGCATCGAGACGGTATGGCTGCGGTTCTGGATCGCCGAGATCGGCGTGCCCGCGGCGATGCGGCCCATGACCGGGATCGCAATGGCCGAGCGGCTGTCCTCGTCCGGAGCCGGCCGCGCCTTGCCGAGATTGGGCTGCGATCCCAGGCCGCCCTGCACGACCGCGGGGCTGAAGCGGGGCCGCTGCTGCGGCGCGCCGAGCCCGTCCGGCATCTTGATGACCTCGAGCGCACGCGCCCGGTTGGGCAGGCGGCGGATGAAACCGCGCTCCTCCAGCGCCATGATCAGGCGGTGGATGCCGGATTTGGAACGCAGGTCGAGCGCGTCCTTCATCTCGTCGAAGGAGGGCGGCACGCCACTTTCGCGCAAGCGTTCCTGGATGAAGCGCAGGAGTTCGTGTTGCTTGCGTGTCAGCATGGTCCCCGCCGGCCGCTTGAAGGCTCGATTCGAAACAAAGCACGAACACCATAAGCGTTCTGCTTGTGTTCCGCAAGCGGGGCGCTCGCCTCGGATCGAGAGGGAAAGCAGGGTTCCCGAAAAATCCGATGCGGGACCGATGTCGCGACCGCCGCCATCGCGCCCGGCCGGCGTGCGCCGACCTAGCGGAGCGGCAGGATGCGGCAGATATCGCCCTTCTTCGCCGGTGCGGCATGGGCCGGCCTGATCGTCAGCGCCTGCGCCCGCGCCAGCGTGCCGAGCATCGAGGAATCCTGCCGGTCGAAGGGCGTCGCCACCCAGCCATCCGGCGTCATGGCAAGCTCCGAACGCAGATAGTCCTCGCGCTCGTCATTGCCCGGCATGTCGCGGCCGAGCAGCGCGGGCATGCTGCGATCGCGATCGGGGTCGGCCATGCCGAGCAGGGCCTCGATCAGCGGCAGCACGAAGAGATGGCCGCAGACGATCGAGGAGACGGGGTTGCCGGGCAGGCCGACCACCACCATCCGGCCGAGCCGGCCGGTCATCATCGGCTTGCCCGGCCGCATCGCGATCTTCCAGAAGCCGAGCGACATTCCCGCGCGGTCCAGTGCTTCCTGCACCAGGTCGTGGGCACCGACGGAAGCGCCGCCCAGCGTGACCAGCACGTCGGCATCGGCATCGCGCGCCTGCTGGATCTTCGCGGCGAGGTCGGCATGGTCGTCGCGTGCGATGCCGAGATCGAGGACGGCCGCCCCGGTCTTCTCGACCAGCGCAGCGAGGGCGAAGGAATTCGAGGCGACGATCTGGTCGCGGCCCACCGGCTCGC
>NZ_JBIWYK010000142.1:0-7165 GCF_044752385.1 Allobosea sp. CER48
AATGTGGGCGCCTGGAGCATTGCGTCCGCCAGAAGCCGGCCTGACACCGGCCCCAGCGTGAAGCCGTGATGCGCGTGGCCGAACGCGAACCACAGGCCGCGATGCTTAGGCGCCGGGCCGATGATCGGCAGCATGTCCGGCAGGCAAGGGCGTGCACCGCGCCAGGGCTCGGCATCGAGGCGCCGGCCAAGCGGCATCAACTGCCGGGCGATGCGTTCCGCCTGGTCCAGTTGCCAGGAATCCGATGGCTCGTCGCGTCCGGCAAGTTCGATCCCCGTCGTCAGGCGGACGCCGCGCTGCATCCGTGTCAGCACGAAACCGGCCTGCGCATCGCATAATGGATGATGCGGCCCTGCCTCGTCGGCGCCTTCATAGTGCATGTGGTAGCCACGCTTGAAGCCTACCGGGAAGCTGTAGCCGAAGCGCCTGCAGAAGTCGTTCGACCATGGCCCGAGCGCCACGACCACCTCCGACGCCCTCCATTCGAGGCCGTCGGCCTCCAGGCGCCATTCTCCCTCCTGGTGATGCAAGTCGGCGGCATCGGCGGCCTTCAGAGCGCCACCGCGCGCAACGAAAAGCGCGGCATAGGCACGCGTCACCGCACCTGGATCGCTGACGGTGACGGGATCCCGCCAATGCACTGCGCCGGCAATGGCTGTGGTGCGCAAGCCCGGTTCGCGGCGATGGAGTTCATTCTGGTCAAGGAGGTCGTAAGCCAGACCGTATGACGCCAGTTCGGCCGCGCCGCGGGTTGCCTGCGCCAGGCCGCTCCGCGTGCGGTAGAGTTCGATCCAGCCCCCTGCCCGCATCAGCGGCCCGGTGCCGGCGGCCTTCGTCCAGCGCTGGTGTTCCTCGATGCTGCGCTCGATCAGCGGCAGGATGGCACGGCCGAGCCTGTCCAGGCGCTGCGGAGCCGAGTTCCACCAATAGCGCGCGAGCCAGGGCGCCATCCGCAGCAGCGTGGCCGGCCGGTAGCGCACTGCGATCGAGCGGTTGGAGGCGAAGCTGGCGAGTGTCGCGAGATCGCGCGGAAACGCATAGGGCACGACGGAGGAGCGCTCGATCAGGCCGGCGTTGCCATGGCTCGTCTCGGCGCCCGGCTCGCCGCGATCCACGAGCAGGACGCGCCGTCCGCGTTCCTGCAGGTGCAGCGCCGCGCTGACGCCGACGATGCCAGCGCCGAGCACGATCACATCGGCCTGTCGTGTCGCGGTCGCCATCGTCGGTGGAATCCATCCTCGTCCGCCCGAAGCAGGGCGTAGCGGAACCGAGCCTCAAGCGGATCAGTTTTGCAAGAAAATAAAAATCGTTTGACAGCATGAAAGAAAAATTTCTTGATCACCACAGCGCGGGAGAGCCCATGTCGCAGACGCTTCGCCAGAGATTGCAGGCTTGCCTCGCGCACGGCTCCAAGGCCGACAAGGCGCTGGCGAGCTATATGCTGGCGCAGATGCCGAGCCTGCCCTTCGAGACGGCGGCAAGCCTGGCCGAGAAGGTCTCGCTCAGCGAGCCGACCGTGGGGCGCTTCTGCCGCACGCTCGGGTACAAGAGCCTGAAGGACCTCAAGGGCAGCCTCGCCGAGGAGATCGGCGACAAGCCCTGGCTGATCAGCGATCGCCTGCGCGATTTCCAGCAGCGCAGCCTCGCTGGCGACGACCAGTTGGCCCGCAGCCTCCAGCTCGAGATCGCCGGTCTCGTCCGCGTCTACGAACTCGCGCAGAGCGAGGAGTGGAAGCGCGTCGCCCGCAGGCTGGCGACGGCGTCCTCCGTTCATGTCACGGGCTTCCAGACCGAGCGCGGCCTCGCCCAGTATCTCGCCAATCAGCTGCAGTATCTGCGCGAGGGCGTGCATCTCGCCGATCTCGCGGCGGGCAACTTCTCGGATCTGCTCCTGTCGGGGGAGAGCGACCGCTGCCTCGTGATCTTCGAGGCGCGCCGCTATTCGCGCATGGCCAAGGTGCTGGCCGAACAGGCGAAGGCAGCGGGCATCCCGACCACGCTCGTCACCGACTCCTTCTGTGACTGGGGGCGCGGGCTCGTCGACGAGATGCTGGTCGTCTCGACCGAATTCAACCTCTTCTGGGACTCGACCGCCCAGATGGCGAGCCTGAGCAACCTGCTGATCAACGCTGTCTTCGTCGAGCTCGGCCCGAAGGTCGAAGCGCGGCTGAACCGGATGGCCGAGCTCTACGGCCGCTTCACCGGCCATGTCGGGGATAGTTCCGGCCCGCTCGACTGACGGCCGCGATGGAAACCTTTCGCAACATCTCGAAACAAAGGGGAAGCGGGATGAAGACGATGATGAAGGGGAGCATTCTGGCGCTGGGCCTGTCGGCGCTCGCCGCCGGCACGGCGCTGGCGCAGGAGGCCACGTTCGTGATGACCGCCCGCCTCGTCGGCGCGCCGACCTACAACCCGATCAAGGCGACGAAGCTCAACACCGCTACGACCCTGATCTACGACCGGCTGGTGGTGCAGGATGCCGACCAGAGCTTCCACGGCCAGCTGGCGACGTCATGGGAATCCAGCGCGGACGGCATGCTCTGGACCTTCAAGCTGAAACCGGGCGTCAAGTTCCATAACGGCGAGCCGTTCAACGCCAAGACCATCGAATGGTGGGTGCCGCAGTTCAAGGGCACGGAGAACGCCTTCACCGTCGAGGCGATCGACAAGGTCGAGCTGGTCGACGACCTGACCGTGCGCTTCCACATGAAGCATCCCGATCCGAACCTGCTGTTCAACCTCGCCAGCTCGTTCATGTGCGTGCCTGAGCCGAAATCCTACGAGGCGCTCGGCGACAAGTTCGGCGTGACCGAGGCGATCGGCACCGGCCCGTACAAGATGCAGCAGTTCACGGTCGGCCAGCAGACCGTGCTCGCCCGCAACGACGACTACAAATGGGCCTCCGACCTCTCGAAGAACCAGGGGCCCGCCAAGTTCAAGAAGCTGACCTTCCGCGAGATCGGCGAGGAATCGACCGCCTATCTCGAACTGAAGACGGGCGGCGCCGATGTGCTCGTCAACGTTCCCACCGACTTCCTGCCGCGCATCCAGGCCGACAAGGCGGTGAAGCTCGTGACCATCCCCGGCAACGAGGTGGTCTACATGCCGATCAACACCAGCGTCGAGCCGTTCACCGATATCAAGGTGCGCGAGGCGACCGCCTTCGCCGTCAACCAGAAGGAAATCCTGACCAGCCTCTATGGCGGAAATGGCGAGACCGCCGACACGTTCCTGATCTCCTCGCTCAAGGAGTCGCAGGTCGATCCCAAATACAAGATCGCCTACGATCCCGAACGCTCGAAGAAGGTGTTCGACGCGGCCGGCTGGAAGCCGGGGCCGGACGGCATTCGCGTCAAGGACGGCAAGCGCCTCGAAGTGAAGCTCTGGGCCCAGAACGGCACCGAGTTCAAGCGCCTCGCCGAGATCGTCCAGGCCCAGCTCAAGGCGGTCGGGATGCAGGCCGACATCAGCATCGTCGATGCCGGTTCGATCAATGCGCAGTATCGCAAGAAGACCGACCACCAGCTCGCTGTCCGTGCCTATCAATGGACCAATGCCGACATCGTCGACTGGTTCTTCGCGGCCAAGCGCGCGGGCTATCCCAACGTCTCGATGTTCAACGATCCGGAGGCGGAGAAGCTCAACGACATCGCGATGAACAAGTCGAAGACCTGGGACGAGCGCGTCGCGAACTTCACGAAGTACCATGAATACGTGCTGTCGCAGTACCCGTTCGCGCCGATCTACCAGCCGGTGCAGAGCCTCGCCTATGGCAAGCGCGTGGTGATGCCGGAGAAGATCCGCGGGATCGGCTTCTCCAGCCAGTCGATGATCGACATCGCGCCGGCGAACTGAGCCGACGCGCGGGAGAGAGCCCTTGCTGCGCTTCACGATCCGGCGCCTCGCCATGCTGGTGCCGGTCTTCTTCGCCGTCTCGCTGGTGATCTTCATGATCATCCACCTCGTGCCGGGCGACCCGCTGGAGCATCTGATCCAGGTCGGCTCCTCGCCCGAGCAGCGGGCACAGATGATCGCGCGCTACGGGCTGGATCAGCCGCTGCTGGTCCAGTACGGGCGCTGGCTCGCCAAGATCGCGAGCGGCGATCTCGGCGACGCCATCGTGATGCGCCAGCCGGTCTCGCAGCTCATCGCCGAGAACCTGCCTCACAGCCTCGCGCTCGGCGGTACGGCTCTGCTCTTCTCCACGACGGTCGGGATCGTCACCGGCGTGCTCGCGGCCTCCTTCCGCGACAGCCTGTTCGACCGGGCGGTGATGGGTTTCATCCTGCTCGGCTCGACGCTGCCGAGCTTCTGGCTGGCGCTGCTGATGATCCTGATGTTCGCGGTGCAGTTCGAGTGGTTCCCGGTCTCGGGCGCGCGGACATGGGATGCGCTGGTGCTGCCCGCACTGACCATCGGCATTGGCGGCACGGCGCTAATCGCCCGCGTCACCCGCGCGGCGATGGTCGAAATCTCGCAGCGGGATTTCGTGCGCGTGCTGCAGGCCAAGGGCGTGCCGTTCTGGCGTATCCAGCTTCGCCACATCCTGCAGCAGGCAATGCTGCCGGTGATGACCATCCTCGGCCTGCGCATCGGCTGGATTCTGGGTGGCGCGGTCACCGTCGAATATGTCTTCGCCCGGCCGGGGCTCGGCTCGCTGCTGATCACCGGGCTCGGCCAGCGGGACTACCCGCTGGTGCAGGGCTGCCTGTTGATGCTGGCGATCGCCGTGATGCTCGGCACGCTCATCGGCGATCTCGCCCAGGCGGCGCTCGATCCGCGCCTGCGTGAAGCCATGGGTGCGCGATGACAGGTGCCCGATGAGCCGCTCGTCCCTCGCTGGCCGTATCGCCCGGTCGCCGCGCGGCGCCATCTGCGCGCTGTTGCTGCTCGCCCTGGTCCTGTGCGCGATCTTCGCGCCCTGGATCGCGCCCTATGACTATGCCGCCCAGAAGCTCTCCATGGCCAACACGCCGCCCTCGGCCGCGCATTGGCTCGGCACCGACGAGTTCGGGCGAGACCTTCTCTCGCGCATCATCCAGGGCGCGCGCACCTCGCTCAGCGTCAGCGTGCTCTCGATCGCGCTCTCGGTGCTGGCGGGCGCGACGCTCGGCGCCGCAGCCGGCTATTTCGGCGGCATCTTCGACCGGGTCGTGACCGTCATCGTCGACCTGACCTGGTCGTTCCCGGAAATCCTGCTGGCGCTGATCCTGATCGCGATCCTCGGGCCGGGCCTGCATTCGACGGCGATCGCCATCGCCATCGCGTATCTCGCCCAGTTCACCCGCCTGACGCGGGCCCAGGTAATGGCGCTGAAGGGCGAACTCTTCGTCGATGCGGCGGTAACCGCGGGTGCCCGGCCGGCGCGCGTGCTCTTCCTGCATCTCCTGCCCAATGCGATGACGCCCGTCATCGTGGCCGGCATGCTGGCGACGGGCGATGCCATCGTGCTGGAAGCGACACTCGGCTTCTTCGGGCTGGGCGCCCAGCCGCCCGTCCCGAGCTGGGGGGCGATGATGAGCTCCGGCACCGCGCAGATCTTCATAGCGCCGTGGATCATCGTCTTCCCCGGCCTCGTCATCGCCGCTGCGGTGATCGCCATCAACCTGTTCGGCGACGCACTGATCGAGGCGCTCGATATCCGCCGGCCGCTGCGCGACGGCTGATCTCACGAAATTCCGCGAAAGCAGCAGAGGAACGTCATGAGCTTCACCGTCCTGACCGCCGAGTTCTCGCATGAGAGCAACACCTTCAGCCGCTGCCCGGCCGATTATGCCGCCTTCACCGATCGCGGCATCCGGCTCGGAGAGGATGCGATCGCGGCGCGCGGCGAAGCGAATACGCCGATCGCCGGCTTCCTCGATATCGGCCGCCCAGCCGGGTGGAGTGTCATCCACGCGATCAGCGCGGCGGCCCAGCCCTCCGGCCCGGTGACGCGCGACGCCTTCGACCGCATCGCGGGCGTGATCGTCGAGGCTGCGAAGGCCAACGCCGGCAGGATCGACGGGGTCCTGCTCGGCCTGCACGGCGCCATGGTCACGGAATTCTGCGAGGATGGCGAAGGCGAGCTGCTGGAAAGGGTCCGCGCCGTGCTCGGGCCTGACGTGCCGATCGGCATCACGCTCGATCCCCATGCCAACGTCACCCGCAAGATGACCGATCTCGCCAATATCGTCGTCTCCTACAAGACGTACCCCCATGTCGACGTGCGCGAGACCGGCAAGCTCGCGGCGGGCATCATGCAGCGTGCGATGAAGGGCGAGATCAGGCCGATAACGCTGCGGGCCGCGCGGCCGATGCTGGAGGAGGTCAATGGCGGACGCACCGATATCGGCCCGATGGTCGAGCGCATCGCCAAGGCCAGGGCTTACGAGGAGGAGCCGGGCGTCTTCGCCGTCAGCGTCGATGGTGGCTTCGGCAATGCGGATATCGAGGAAGTCGGACCGACAGTGCTCGTGACCTGCGAGGGCGAACACGAGAAGCATCAGGCCTTCGCCGAGGCGATGGTCGAGGATATGTGGCAGCGCCGTTTCGAGATCGTCACGCCGTTCCTCTCGGTCGAGGACGCGGTCGGCGAGGCCAAGACCTATGTCGCGACATCCGGCCCGCTGATCATAGCCGACTATGCCGACAACCCCGGCGGCGGGGGCTATGGCGATGCCACCGGCCTGCTCGCGGGCATGATCGCGGCCGATCTCAAGGACGCCTGCTTCGGCCCGATGGTCGATCCGGAGGTGGCCGCCGAACTGCGCAAGGGCAAGCCGGGCACGACGGTTTCGGTCAGGCTCGGCGGCAAGGTCGATCCCGAGATCGGCGGTGGTCCGCTCGAGCTCACCGGTACTCTCGTCAGCGTCAGCGACGGCGATTATACCGGCGACGGCCCGATGATGGGCGGCCTGCAGGCCAGTTGGGGGGCCTGCGCCGTGCTGCGCGTCGGCGATGTCGAGATCCTCGTCACCACCATTCGCGCCCAGATGAACGATCTCCAGCAGTTCCGCGCCTTCGGCATCGACCCGGCGGCGAAGCGCGTGGTCGGGCTGAAATCGATGCAGCATTTCCGCGCCGCATTCGAGCCGATCGCCGGCAAGGTGATCGTTTGCGACAGCGGGGCGCTTTGCACACCGGACCTGACGAAACTGCCCTATCGCCGCGTTCGCCGACC
>NZ_JBIWYK010000143.1:0-7101 GCF_044752385.1 Allobosea sp. CER48
CAAGGTCGAGATCGAGGTGGTGGCGGCAGCCTCCTGAGCGCCGCCACCAAAGGCCTCAGCCCGCCTTGCGCTTGTTCTGGCGGTTCTCGATGAGATCGTCGACGACGGCCGGGTCGGCCAGCGTCGATGTGTCGCCGAGCGCGCCGAACTCGTCCTCCGCGATCTTGCGCAGGATGCGGCGCATGATCTTGCCCGAGCGGGTCTTGGGCAGGCCCGGCGCGAACTGGATCAGATCCGGCGAGGCGATCGGGCCGATCTCGTTGCGGACATAGGCGACGAGTTCCTTGCGCAGCGTGTCGCTGGGCTGCTCGCCGGCCATCAGGGTGACATAGGCGTAGATGCCCTGGCCCTTGATGTCGTGCGGATAACCGACGACCGCGGCCTCGGAGACCGACGGATGGGCGACGAGGGCCGACTCGACCTCGGCCGTGCCCATGCGATGGCCGGAGACGTTGATGACGTCGTCGACGCGGCCGGTGATCCAATAGTAGCCGTCGGCGTCGCGCCGGCAGCCGTCGCCGGTGAAGTATTTGTTCGCATAGGTGGCGAAGTACGTGTCCATGAAGCGCTGATGGTCGCCATAGACGGTGCGCATCTGGCCCGGCCAGCTGTCGGCGATGACGAGGTTGCCCTCGCAGGCCCCTTCCTGCACCTGTCCGGCAGCGTCGACGATCTCGGGCTTCACACCGAAGAATGGCCGGGTGGCCGAACCGGGCTTGAGCTTCGTCGCGCCCGGCAGCGGCGTGATCAGGATGCCACCGGTCTCGGTCTGCCACCAGGTGTCGACGATCGGGCAACGGCGGTCGCCGACGACGCGGTGATACCACTCCCAGGCTTCCGGGTTGATCGGCTCGCCGACGGAGCCGAGCAGGCGCAGCGAGGCGCGGCTGGTCTTCTTCACCGGCTCCTCGCCGGCGCCCATCAGGGAGCGGATCGCTGTCGGCGCGGTGTAGAAGGTGTTGACCTTGTGCTTGTCGATCACCTCCCAGAAACGGGAGATCGACGGATAGGTCGGGATGCCCTCGAACATCAGCGTCGTCGCGCCGTTCGCGAGCGGGCCGTAGAGGATGTAGCTGTGGCCGGTCACCCAGCCCACGTCGGCGGTGCACCAGTAGATGTCGCCGTCATGATAGTCGAAGACGTACTGGTGGGTGATCGAGGCGTAGACGAGATAGCCGCCGGTGGTGTGCAGCACGCCCTTCGGCTTGCCGGTCGAGCCGGAGGTGTAGAGCAGGAAGAGCGGATCTTCCGCGTTCATCTCGGCGGCCGGGCAATCGGCGGGGACCTTGGCGGCCTCCTCGTGATACCAGACGTCGCGGCCGTCTTTCATGGAGACGTTGCCGCCGGTGCGCTTGACGACGACGACCTTGCCAATGCCGCCCTTCACCTTGTCGTCGGCGGCGTCGACATTCTTCTTGAGCGGGACCGAGCGGCCACCGCGCAGGCCCTCATCGGCGGTGATCACGATCTTCGAGTCGGAATCCTCGATGCGGCTCGCCAGCGAATCCGGCGAGAAGCCGCCGAAGACGACCGAATGTACGGCGCCGATGCGCGCGCAGGCGAGCATGGCATAGGCCGCTTCGGGGATCATCGGCAGGTAGATGGTGACGCGGTCGCCCTTCTCGACGCCATGCGCCTTGAGGACGTTCGCGAACTTGCAGACCTCGGCGTGCAACTGGCGATAGGTGATCGTCCTGGATTCGGACGGATCGTCGCCTTCCCAGATGATCGCGGTCTGGTCGGGACGCGTGGCGAGGTGCCTGTCGACGCAGTTATGGGCGACGTTGGTGGTGCCGTCCTCGAACCATTTGATCGAGACCTTGCCCGGCTCATAGCTGGTGTTCTTGACCTTGGTGTAGGGCTTGAACCAGTCGATCCGCTTGCCGTGCTCGCCCCAGAACTTCGCGGGATCCGCGACAGAGGCCGCGTACATCTCCTGATAGCGGGCATCGTTCGCCCAGGCCTTGTCGGCCCAGCCGGCGGGCACGTCGTAGATCGTCTCGGACATTCGGTGTCTCCCCAGACTTGGGTCGTCTGTGTTGCGTTGGTCCTGTGCTCTCGCGAGCGGCCGGGACATCGCTTCCTTTGAATTCCGCGCATCATAGGATGCACGCGCGGCGCGGCAACCCATTGTGCATCGCACTTTCGTGGCAGGGGCAGGCGTCGGAAGCATGGTTCGAGGCCGGATTGTCCCCGGGGGGCCTCATCACATGGTAGGGTAAGGTGGCTTGGAGGGCTTCATGGCGCGCAATGTCTGCATCTTCTCGGATGGGACGGGGCAGGCCGGCGGCGCTAACCCGATCAACTGGACGAGCATCTATCGCCTGTTCCTGGCGACGCGGGAGGTCGATCCCGCCGGGCAGACCTGCTTCTACGACCCCGGC
Source organism: Allobosea sp. CER48 (assembly GCF_044752385.1). Taxonomy (NCBI): domain Bacteria; kingdom Pseudomonadati; phylum Pseudomonadota; class Alphaproteobacteria; order Hyphomicrobiales; family Alloboseaceae; genus Allobosea; species Allobosea sp. CER48. Next base: position 2,385 of record NZ_JBIWYK010000143.1, read on the forward strand.
CTGGGCTCGAATCCGGATGAGGGCGAGATCCGCAGCCCGTTTCGGCGTCTCAAGGACTGGCTCGCGCAGGCGACCGGCTACGGCATCACGGACAACATCATCGACTGCTATGCCGCACTGCTCTGCTCATGGCGCCCGGGCGACCGCATCTTCCTGTTCGGCTTCAGCCGCGGCGCCTATACCGTGCGCAGCCTCGGCGGGGTGCTGGCGCTCTGCGGCGTTCCCGCCGGCTTCGCGAATGTCTTGCGCTGGGACGGCTTTAGCGATGCGATCGCAGCCACGGAGGTGAGGGCGCTCGCATCCAGCGCCGTCAAGGACGTCTACATGATCCAGGACGGGGCTGCCCGCGCGGCTGCCGCGGCGGCGTTCCGGCAGCGCCATGGCACCGAGCCGGCACCGCCCTTCTTCGTCGGTGTCTGGGATACGCTCCGTGCGCTCGGCCTGCCGGCGATCGGCAGCATGCCGGGGCGCCACAAGTTCCACGATGCGATCCTCAACCGAAAGGTCGCGCATGGCCGGCAGGCGCTCGCCATCGACGAGAACCGGCAGGTCTTCGCGCCGGAACTCTGGGACGAGACGCAGGCGCCGGCCGGGCAGATCAAGCAGCTCTGGTTCGCCGGGGTGCATACCGATATCGGCGGCGGCTACGGCCTGCAGATGGGGCTCGCCGATCTCGCGCTGGACTGGATGGTCGCGGAAGCACAGGCCGCCTCTCCGCCGCTCATGGTCGAGCCCGGGCTGATCGCCGAGCTCAGGCCAGATGCGCTCGGTCTGCAGCATGACGAGCGCCAGACCTCGTGGCTGCCCTGGAGCGAGGGCACGCGCGAGAGCTTCGTGCTGCACGGATTCCAGCCGCAGCCGGCGCGGATGGCGCCGGCGGTCGAACCGCGCCTGCAGGCGCCGGCTGTGCCGATCCTCGACGAGAGGCGACCGTATCGGCCGCGTGCGCTGGCAACCTATCCTCCTTTTGCCCGGTATTATCCACGCTGAGTGGTCAGAGGCCGCCCATCTTGCAGACGATGTCCCACTCATCATCCGTCACCGGCTGGACCGAGAGACGGAAGGAGGTGACGAGCGACATCTTGGCGAGTTTCGGCTCGGCCTTGACGGCGGCGAGGGAGACAGGCTTGGGCAGCGGCTTCACCGCCTTGAAGTCGACGAGGACCCAGGGCGGGCCGGCATCGTCCCAGGGATAGGCCTCCCGAATGACCTCGACGATGCCGACGACCTCCAGCCCCTCGTTGGAATGATAGAAGAAGACCTGGTCGCCCTTCTTCATCGCCATCAGGTTGAGCTTGGCGGTGTGGTTCTTCACTCCGTCCCAATGCGTGCCCTTCGCGCCGGCCTTGACCTGATCGTCCCAGGACCAGACCGAGGGTTCGGATTTGATCAGCCAGTGAGCCATCAGGCTTCGTCCTCCTTGAGCGGCACCGGCGGCTGCGAGGCCGCCTCGCCCTGTTCGTTCCAGAACCGCACCATCTCGCGCGTCAGCGCGGCGTAATCCTTGGCGTCGAGTTCGACCCGTACCTCGCCCTCGCCGAAGGGCAGGATCAGCACGAAGCGATGCGTGCCCTCGGCCCGGCGCTTGCGATGCTGCAGGACGGGGCTGGCGATCCGCCCGGCCAGCGGCACGGGCTGGCCCTCGGCGACGAGCTCCGAACCCGTGGTCTTGCGGACTTCGGCGATGCCGCGCGCGACGCGCTTGCTCAGATCGGACCAGTCTCCCGCCATGTTCGTCCTCCTACCGTTCGGCCCGGATCGGCCGGGCGAGCAGCGCGGCGACCGCTTCGCGCACCCCGAGCCTGCCCGCAATGATCTCCGAGACCGCCTCGGCGATGGGCGTCTCGATGCTCCGGGAGCGCGCCATCTCGACCAGGATCGGGGCGGTGAAAGCGCCTTCGGTGAGCCTGCCGCCCGAGGCCTCGGCCGCATCGCGGCCCTGCCCGAGTGCCAGGCCGTAGGCGAAATTGCGCGATTGCGGCGAGGCGCAGCTCAGCACGACATCGCCGAGGCCGGACAGCCCCATCAGGGTCTCGGCCTGGCCGCCATAGGCTTCGCCGAAGCGGCGCAGCTCGGCGAAGCCGCGCGCGACGAGCGCAGCGCGCGCGCTTTCGCCGTAGCCGAGGCCGATGGCGATGCCAGCGGCGATGGCGAGCACGTTCTTGGCCGCGCCGCCGATCTCGACGCCGAGCGGATCGTCGGAATGATAGATGCGGAAAGCCGGCGAACTCAGCGCCTCGGCCAGCGACTGCGCCAGCGCGGGCTCGGCCGCCGCGAGCGTCACCGCGGTCGGCAGGCCGCGGCCGATATCGATGGCGAAGCTCGGGCCGGAGAGGATCGCGGTCCGGGAGCCGGGCAGCACGCTCTCGATGATCTCGGTCGGAAACAGCCCGCTCGTCTGCTCGATGCCCTTGGCGGCGGAGATGATCGGCAGGTCCGAGGGCAGATGGCCGGCGAGATTCCGGCAGGCCGCGCGCAGGTTCTGGGTCGGCACCGCGACGAGCACCGCATCACAATCGGAGAGATCGGCCAGGGATGTCGTCGCGCTGATCGCCTCGGGCAGCTCGATATCGGGCAGCCGAGGTGCCTGGCGGTCCCGCTCGATCGCGGCGACGGTCTCGGGATCGCGCGCCCAGAGCCGGACTCCGCGCCCCGCACGGGTTGCGGCGAGCGCGAGCGCCGCGCCATAGGCGCCGGCGCCGACGACGCCGACGGTCGCATAGGCGGCCTTGCGCGTCATGCCGTGGTCGCAGGCTTGGCGGAAAGCTCGTCGAGGGGCCAGCGCGGGCGGGCGACCGCGCTCATGTCGTCGACGAGGCCGAGTCTGAGCCGCTCCAGACCGGCCCAGGCGATCATCGCGCCATTGTCGCCGCAGAGCGCCTGCGGGGGAGCGACCATCGGCAGGCCGGCCTCCGTGGCGAGGCGGGTCAGGCCGCTCCGGATCGCCTGGTTGGCGGCGACGCCGCCGGCCACGACCAGCGTCGACGGCGTGATCCCGGCATCGCGGCAGGCGCGCAGCCCGGCGCGGGTGCGGTCCACCATCACATCGACGATCGCGGCCTGGAAGGAGGCGCAGAGATCGGCGACGTCGCGGTCGGAGAGCGGGGCGATGCGCTCGGCGACGAGACGCACGGCCGTCTTGAGCCCGGAGAGCGAAAAGTCGGGATTGGCGCGCCCCTGCATCGGCCGCGGAAAGTCGAAACGCTCGGGATCGCCCTTCAGGGCCTCCCGCTCGACCGAGGGACCGCCGGGATAGGGCAGGGCCAGCATCTTCGCGATCTTGTCGAAGGCCTCGCCGACGGCGTCGTCGATCGTGCCGCCGAGCTTGAGGTAGTCGCCGACACCGCGCACGGCCAGCAGCTGGGTATGGCCGCCCGAGACCAGCAGCAGCAGATAGGGGAAGGCGAGATCGTCGGTGAGGCGGGCGGTCAGCGCATGCGCCTCGAGATGGTTGATCGCGATGAAGGGCTTGCCGGTCGCGAGCGCGATCGCCTTGCCGGCGGTGAGGCCGACCATGACGCCGCCGACGAGGCCGGGGCCGGCAGCCGCCGCGACGGCATCGATATCGCCGGGCTTAAGGCCCGCATCCGAGAAGGCACGCGCGATGATGCGGTCGATCGCCTCGACATGGGCGCGCGCGGCGATTTCCGGCACGACGCCGCCATAGGCGGCATGTGCGGCGATCTGGCTCAGGATCTCGTTCGACAGGATCTTGCTCTCGCCCGAGCGCTCGACGGAGACGATCGCGGCTGCCGTTTCGTCGCAGGTCGTCTCAATCCCAAGGACACGCATGATCGCTCGATTAACCTCGTGGCACGGAAGAACGGGATAGCGGGCCGTCTCCGGCAGTTCCTCGCCGGCAATTCCTTCGTATAGTGCGGGGCAGGATGCAAGGCCAAGGGGTGTCGCGGCGCCCCCGGCGGCGAGGCGGGAAGGGAGACGGCATGCAGTGCATCATCGTTCCGCCTCAATGCGGCCCGATCGCGGGAGGCTGCATCCTTCGCGCATCGGCCCATGGCCGGTGCCGGTCTTTCCAGGAGCTGTGAATGCGCGTCTTCGTCTTTCGTCCTCGTCCCGATGCCGAGCGGACCGCGCGCGCCATTGCCGATCACGGCTTCGAGCCGGTTCTGGCTCCGCTCTTCGACGTGGTGCGGCTTTCGGATGCGGCGCCCGTAGGCAGCTTCGACGCGATCGTCCTGACCAGCGGCAACGCCGTGCCGGCACTCGCCGAGGGGCCGGCGGCCTGGCGCGACCTGCCGATCTTCACTGTCGGTGGCCGGACGGCGGCCAAGGTCCGCGAAGCCGGTCTGGAGGATGCGCGTAGCGCCGACGGCGACCGCAACGACCTGATCGAGCTGATCGGGCGCACGCTGCCGGCCCCGGCGAAGCTGCTGATGATCGTCGCGCGCGACCGCAAGGAGGATGTCCCGGAACGGCTGAAGCAGGCAGGCTACGACGTCACGCTCTGGATCGCCTACGCGGCCGAGCCGGTCTCGGCCTTGCCCGAGGATACGCAAGCCGCGCTGCGGCATGGTCAGCCGGGCGATGCTGCCTTGCACTATTCCGCGCGTGGGGCGCGGACCTTCATCGCGCTGGCACAGGCGGCGGGTGTCTCGAACGAAGCGCTCGAACTGACGCATGTCGTTCTCTCTGCCGATGTCGCGGCGCCGCTGATCGCCGCGGGCGCCAGCACCGTGCTGGTCGCCGAGCATCCCGA
>NZ_JBIWYK010000144.1:0-7096 GCF_044752385.1 Allobosea sp. CER48
TCGGCGCTATGGCTTGCCCGCTCTCGCTCTCGCCATGGCAGTAGCGGCACCAGAGGGCGCTGACGAGCGCGAGCCCGTCGATCGGGCGGCCGGCCTGCAGCGCATCGCGCAACGTCGGAAGGATGAACTTCGGTTGGCGATTCGAGCCGTCGAGGCAGAGCCTGCGGATCGTGTCTCCGATCGTCGGGTTGGCGAAGCGCCGTTCGATGGTGCGCTTGTAGTCCGCCAGATCGGTGCCTGGGACGGGCGGGACGACGGGAATGACCTCGTCATCGAGCAGGGCCGAGAGGAAGCGGGCGATCTGCGTGTCCTGCATCGCCTCATGGACGAAGTGGATGTCGAGCAGACCGGCCGGATAGGCGATCGCTGCGTGCCCGCCATTGAGGATGCGGATCTTCATCAGTTCGAAAGGCGCGACATCTGCGACGAACTGAACGCCGACATTTTCAAGCCGGGGGCGCCCGGCAGGAAAATGATCCTCCAGCACCCATTGCCGGAAGCCTTCGCAGAAGACGGGCCGGCTGTCCTCGATGCCGAAGCGCCCGCGCAGCGCCTGGCGCTCGCGATCCGACGTCGCGGGGGTGATGCGGTCGACCATGCCGTTAGGGAAGGCTACGCTCTCGCGGATCCAGCGCGCGTCGGCGGGTTCGATCAGCTCGACGAGCCCGGCGACGGCATCCGCGGTGACATGGCCGTTGCCCGGAAGGTTGTCGCAGGACATCACGGTGAATGGTTGAAGGCCGGCCGCGCGCCGCCTGAGGAGGCCGGCGGCGATCAAGCCGAAGGCGGTCTTCGGACAAGCGAGGCGGTCCGCCGCATCGGCGGCTATGTCGGGATGGCCGGGATCGAAAGCCTGCGTCGCCGGGTCGATGTAGTAGCCGCCCTCGGTGACCGTCAGCGAGACGATCCGGGTGCGGGGATCGACGAGGCGCCGAAGGATCGCGCCGCTGTTTCCGGGAGGGACGAAGTCGATCATCGCGCCGGTCACGCGGGCCTCGGCGCTGTCGGCCTCCTGCGTCACCAGCGTCGTCAGGAAGTCCTGCCCGGCGAGGTCGCACCCCATCTCCGCGTCGCTTTCCCTGACGCCAGTGCCGATGATCGCCCAGTCATGATCGAGCCCGCGCTCGAACAGCTCGTCGAGATAGGCGGCCTGGTGCGCACGGTGGAAGTTGCCGACGCCGATATGGACGATGCCGGGGGTCAGATCGTCTCTCCGATAGCCGGGAATACCGACCGACGGCCCGAACTGTCCGAGCGTTGCCAGCGACAGGCGGGTCGCCACGGCTCAGCCTTTCCGTTCAGAGCGGAGTTTCAGGGCGAGGTCCGGGCGGTCGCTGGTGATCTGGGAGATCGGCTGGCCGAGCCAGAAATCGAGTTCGCGCACCGTGTTCGGAACCCAGGCGCCGAGCTTGTCGCGGCCGACGATGCCGACGGCGCGGTCGACCGTCAGCAGCAGCAGCGATTGCTCGACCGCGACGATGCAGCCGAGATCGACGAAGCGGCGCAGGGTCCGGTCAACGCCGCCGAACGCTTCGCAGGACCGGCGGTCCACCGAGGCGAGCCGGCGCATATGCGGCGCCTTCGCCCTGATCTCCTCGATCACCTCAGGGACGAAGCAGGTCAGCACGACGCGCGACGCCATCTTGCGGGCCTCCACCAGCGCGATGACCTTGTCGAGAAGGCCCGGATAGGGATTGCCGAAGGCGTCCATCTTCATCTCGATCTCGAGCTCGATCCGGGTGGGACCGAAGACGTCGAGCACCTCCGGCAAGGTCGGAATCGTCTCGCCGAGCGTGTCGTCGAGCTTCACCTTGGCGAGGGCCTCGCGCGATAGATGCGCGACCGGGCCCTTGTGATCGCTGGTCCGGTCGAGCAGGGGATCGTGGATCACCATGATCTCGCCGTCGCTGGACAGATGGACGTCGAGTTCGACGGCATCGACGCCGAGGCCGCAGACGTTGCGGAAGCCGCCCAGGCTATTCTCCGCCCAGATATTACGCGCGCCGCGATGACCGATGATCCGCATCTTGATTGAGCCCTGCTAGCCTGTTGGCGGGTTACTTGCCGCTATCCACCAGCCCCTTCACGAACCAGCGCTGGAGGATGAGGATGACGATCGTCGGCGGCAGCATCGTCAGGAAGGCCGCGTTCATCAGGAGATGCCAGGTCGGGAGCGAGTCGCTCTGCGGCATCAGCTTCTTCAGGCCGATCACCGCGTTGGCCATGGCTGGCTCGGTGGTGAGCAGCAGCGGCCAGAGATACTGGTTCCAGCCCATCAGGAAGAGGATGATCGCCAGCGCGACGATGTTCGAGCGCGACAGCGGCAGCAGGATCAGGCGGAAGAACTGCCACGGCGTGGCGCCGTCGATGCGCGCGGCCTCACAGAGCTCGTCGGGAATGGTGAGGAAGAACTGGCGGAACAGGAAGGTCGCGGTAGCCGACGCGATCAGGGGCAGGATCAGGCCGGAATAGGTGTTCACCAGATTCCAGTCGAGATCGACCAGCGCCTGAATGCCGAGCCAGGAGCCGAGGATGTTGAGTGGGAGCGCGACATTCGCGGCAGATTCATAGGTCGGCACGATGCGCACCTCGATCGGCAGCATCAGCGACATGAAGATCAGCCAGAAGGCCGTCATCCGGAAGGGGAAGCGGAAATAGGTGACGGCGAAGGCCGCGATCACCGAAACCGCGAGCTTCCCGACCGTGATGCCGGTGGCGATGATGAAGGAGTTGAGCAGGAGCCGGCCGAAATTGGCGTTGCTCAGCACGGCCTGCGTGTTCGCGAGGAACTGGCTGCCGGGGAGCCAGGACATCGGCACGCGCATGATCTCGGCCTGAGAGAGCGAGCCGGTGACGAAGACGAAATAGATCGGAAGACAGACGAGCGCGGCTCCCACCAGCAGGATCAGGTGACAGGCCGCGTCGATGACGGGGGTCCGCTCGTTCATCGATCTACACGCTGTAGTTCACGCGGCGCTCCACGAAGCGGAACTGTGCGAAGGTCAGGAGCAGCGCGAGCACCATCAGCACGACGGATTGCGCGGCGGAGGAGCCGAGGTCGAGCGTGACGAAGCCGTCCTGATAGACCTTGTAGACGAGGATCGAGGTGGCGCCGGCCGGGCCGCCCCGGGTGGTGGCGTCGACGATGGCGAAGGTCTCGAACAGCCCGTAGACGAAGTTGATCACGATCAGGAAGAACAGCGTCGGCGCGATCATCGGCAGCGAGATCCGCAGGAAGCGCTGGATCGGCCCGGCGCCGTCGAGATAGGCGGATTCGAGGATCGACTGGGGAACCGACATCAGGGCGGCGACCAGGAAGATGTAGTTGTAGCAGATGTGCTTCCACGAGGCCGCCATGACGATCAGGGCGAGCGCGTGCCAGGAGTTGCGGTTGGGGTCCCAGTCCAGGCCGAACCCCTGCAGCATGTGCGCAACGGGGCCGACGCGGGGATTGAACAGGAAGGCGAGCATGATGCCGGCGATCGCCGGGGCGATGGCGTAGGGCAGCAGAAGCACGGTCCGGTACGCGCCGCGCCCGCGCAGGATATGGTTCGAGGCGAAGGCGAGCAGCAGCGCGAGCGACAGCGTCAGCACGTTCTGAGCGATGGTGAAGATCAGCGTCACCTGCGCAGACGACCAGTAGACGCCGCTGCGGAACAGCCGCTCGAAATTCTGGAAGCCGACCCACTGGGTGGTGGCGCCGAACGGATCGGTCAGCTGGAAGGCCTGGATCAGCGCCCTGATCGAAGGGATGAAGAAGAACAGCAGCAGGATGAAGAGCTGCGGCGCCAGCAGCCAGAAGGGCAGGCGCCATTCCTTGAAATGTGCTCGCTTCAGCCCGCTTTCGGCCTGGGCATCGGCGGCGCCGCTCTTCACGAGCAGCCGCCGGAACGGCCAGCGGAGGCGCAAGCCGCCGCCGGTCGCTGCGGGAAGGGCCGCCGTGCTACTTCTTGCCGGCATTGAGCTGCTCGTAGCGGCGAAGCGCCTCGTTGCCGCGGGCCGCCGCATCGTCGAGCGCCTGCTGCACCGGCTTCTTGCCGAGGAAGGCGGCCGAAACCTCCTCCATGATCGCGACGTTGATCTGGTTGCTGTTCCCGATGCGGAAGCCGAGAGAATTGTCGCTGGGCGTGCCGCGCATCAGCTGCACCACGGCGATCTCGCGCGTCGGGTTCTTCTGGTAGTAGCCCTGCGCCTTGGCCGCCTCGTAGGCCGCGGTCGTCACCGGCACATAGCCCGTCGACTGGTGCCACCAGACCTGCGTGTCGGTCTGGGCGAGGAAATCGTAGAAGGCGGCGATCGCCTTGTACTTCTCGGGCGTATGGCCCTTCAGGGTCCAGAGCGCAGCACCGCCGATGACACTGTTCCTCGGCGTGACGCCCTGCTCGTAGGGCAGCTCGGCCGCGCTCCAGTCGAACTTCGCGGCGGCGACGACGGCCGCGTGCGAGGCGGTGGAGGCGATGATCGTCGAGCATTCGCCGGAGGTGAAGAGCTGGATCGGGATGATGCCCTGGCCAGCGAGCTGCATCACGCCGGGGCCGACCAGGCGCTTCATCCGCTCGACCTGGCCGACCAGCTTGCCCTTGTTGAAGACGAAGCTGGCGTCGAGGCCGTCGAGGCCGTTGCGCTTCGTCGCATAGGGGATGTCGTTCACCGCGCTGTAGTTCTCGAGGAAGCTCCACTCATAGTCGCCCGGCAGCACCATCGCGCATTTCGAAATGCCCTTGGCCTTGATCGCCTCCAGCTGGGGCTCCAGTTCCTGCCAGGTCGCGCCGGGCTTGTCGAAGCCCGCGGCTTTGAAGTGATCGCGGTTGTAGAACAGGATCGGAGTCGAGGAATTGAACGGCATCGCCTGGAGCTTGCCGTCGATCGCGTAGTAGCTGACGACCGGCGCGATGAACTTCGAGACGTCGATCGGGCGGCCCTGCTGGGCCATCAGCTCGCTGGTCGGGACGATGGCGCCGGAGTTGACCATGGTCAGGAAGGAGCGCTCGTTCGACTGCACGATCTCGGGCTGGCGCTTGGCGCGATAGGCCGCGATCGTCCCATTCAGCACTTCGTCATAGGTGCCCTTGCCGACCGCCTTGACCACATAGTCCTTCTGCGAGTCGTTGAATTTCTTGACGAGCTCGTCGACCCGCTCGCCGAGCGCGCCGCTCATCGCGTGCCAGAACTCGATTTCGGTGGCGGCCTGAGCCGAGGACATGCCCGCCAGCACCAGCGCGCCGGCCCCGGCGAGCGCTCCAAGGAAAGATCGCATACTAAGCCTCCCTCATGATGTTATCTGAGCATATGCTCGTTATTAAATCATATGCTCGCACACCCGCTTCCTATGTCAACCGTCGATGACAGGCGAATGACGGCGAGCCGGCGCGCGCCGCGCGACAGCAGGAAAGCCTGGAGCGCTTCGATCTTTGGGAATGGCGTCAGGCGGCCAGCAGGGCGCGCGCGGTTTCTTCGTCGGTGACGAGGCCGTTGACGATCTTTCCTGCGAGCGCAGCGCGCAGGGCGGCGACCTTGGCGATTCCTTGGCCGATGCAGATTCGCAGGCGCTCGCCGTTCGGCTCCGGGGGCACGCTGGTGACCCGCAGGTTGGTGCCCCGATCAAGGAAGCAGCCCTCGGCGTCGAAGACCCAGCCGGTCACCTCGCCGACAGCGCCATGGCGGACCATGTCGAGCATCTCGCCGCGGGTCATGAAGCCGTCGCGGTAGAGCACGGCGTCATCGCCGATCTGGCTGATGCCCATGATCCAGAGGTCGGCTTCGGCTGCGATGGCACGAATCCGCCGGATCGCCTCGATCTCGATGAGCTGGGCGCGCTCCTCCGCGCTTGAGACATAAAGTGGCAGCGGCATCGGGAAATGCTGTGCCTTGGTGATCTCGGCGAGTTTGACCAGCGTGTCGAAGGGGCTGGCCGACCCGTCCGGCGAGATTGTGCCGACCAGCGAAACCAGCCGGTGCAGGGGGCAGGACATCGGAGGGACGCGCTCGATGCTCGCCCGCATGGAGCGGCCGGTGCCGAGCGCCATGACCAAGGACTTGCGCGAGCGCAGCCAGCGCTCGATGAGCACGCCGCCCAGTGCCGCGATGCCGGCTGCGCCGGTTTCCCGCGAGCCGTCGGACGGGGCTACGTCGCAATGCAGCAGTTCGAAGCGATCGCGCAGCCTGGCCGCAAGGTCCATGCAGGTGCTGATCGGATGGTTCATGCGAAAGCTGATCAGCCCTTCGCTGCGGCAGAGGGAGACCAGGCGCTGCGCGGCCGGCCGCGAGATGTTGAGGATCTGCGCGATGTCGTCCTGGGTGCGGCCGGCGATGTAGTACAGCCACCCGGCGCGTGCGGCATCGTCGAGGCGGTTGCTGTCGTTCTCGGCCATCGGAGCCTTCAGGTTACCGCCGGCGTGAGTGCGAGCTCCTGCCAGGATTCGAGGATCTGGTCGGCCCCCGCTGCCAGGAGGGCCTGCCGCTGGTCCAGGATCGCGAAATGGCTGCCGGCGGCGAGGCCGTAGGCCGTCATCCCCGCCGCCTTCGCGGCTGTCACGCCGCTGACGCTGTCTTCTATCACGAGGCAGCGTTCGGGTGCTGCGCCGCGCTCCCGCGCTGCCAGCAGGAAGAGGTCCGGCGCCGGCTTGCCGCGCTGAACCCGCGTCGTGCTGAAGATCCGGCCCTCGAAGAGATCCCAGAGCCCGGTCTTGCGCAGGCAGATCTCGATGCGCTCCTCATCGCTGGACGAGGCCACGCAGTAATCGCCGCCGAGGGCTTCGACCGCGCCGCGGACGCCCTCGACCGGCTTGAGATCGCGCGTGAATGCCGCGAAGAGCTGGGCTCGCCACCCCTGCGTGAAATCGGCCGAGGCCGGGCGGCCGGTCATTCGCTCGTAATCCTCGATGACTGCGCTGGCGGGCCGCCCGAGATAGCGGCGCATGACCATTTCCAGATCATAGCTTGGGTCGAAAGGCGAGAGAATATCGACCAGGGTCCGGCAGCTGATGGTTTCGCTGTCGACGAGCACGCCATCGCAATCGAGGATGACAAGGTCGAAGGGCGGGTGTGGCGAGGACATCAGTCGGCCGTCAACGTGAGCAGATGCTCTCATGAAGAG
>NZ_JBIWYK010000145.1:0-7061 GCF_044752385.1 Allobosea sp. CER48
CAACTTTCGTCGGACCTTATACGTCCGGTTAACCATAATTTGACGTTTCCCCGCGACGATCCTCGATGAGGGCCAGCTTCGTCTGGCTGGGGATCGGACGTCGATGAGTCCTGCACGCATCATCATTCTCATAGTCGCGCTGGCGGCCGGCCTCGCGGCTGCACTGCTCGCCCAGCGTCCGTCTCAGGCGCCGGCGCCGGTCACGAAGCTCGAACCGGCCCCGACGGTGCCCGTCCTCGTCGCCGCGACCGACATCACGCTCGGCAGCACGGTGACGAACAAGGATCTGCGCTGGCTCGACTGGCCGCTCGCGAGCGTGCCCGGCGGCATCATCCGCAAGGATGAAGCCCCCGAGGCCGAGAAGGAGATCATCGGCCAGGTCGCGCGATACGCCATCCTCGGCGCCGAGCCGATCCGGCGCGAAAAGCTGATCAAGACCGACGGGACCGGGTTTCTCTCTGCCGTCCTGCCGACTGGCATGCGCGCCGTGGCGATCAGCACGGACAGCCGCGGTGCCAGCACCGCCGGCGGCTTCATCCTTCCCAACGACCGGGTCGACGTCATCTGCACCTGGCGCGGCGAGGCCGCATCCGGGCAGGGCGACGGCTTCGCCAGCGAGACCATCCTGCGCAACATCCGCGTCCTGGCGATCGGCCAGAACGTGCAGGAACGCAACGGCGAGAAGGTCGTAGTCGGCGAGACCGCGACGCTCGAGGTCGAACCCAGGCAGGTCGAGGTGCTGATCCAGAGCCAGAAGAGCGGATCCCTCTCGCTGGCGCTGCGCAGCCTGAAGGATGCGGGCGAAAGCTCCGCCCCCGTCGCACAGGCCGAAAATGCCATGACCCTGGTGCGCTATGGCGTCACTTCGAAGAGCGTCAAGCCATGATCCGTTCCCCTCTCCGCTTCGCCGCAACGCTCGCGTTCGTTCTGGGGGCCGGGGCGGCCGGCGCCCAATCGCCTGGCAGCGGCCCCGCTCCCGTCCTGAACGTCGGGGCAAGCGAGCACGCGATCTCACGCAAGCTCGACCTCTCGATCGGCCGGTCGCTGGTCATCGAGTTGCCGCGAGACGCCAAGGAGGTCTTCGTCGCGAACCCCAAGGTCGCCAATGCGGTCGTGCGCACCGCGCGCAAGCTCTTCGTCATCGGCATCGCCGACGGCGCGACCTCGATGTTCGTGATGGATGCCGAAGGCCGCCAGATCACCGCGCTTGAAATCAATGTCGGGCGCGATCTCAACGTGCTCCGGCAGACCCTGCGGACGGCGCTGCCGAACTCCCAGATCGAGATCAAGCCGGCGGGCGACTCCATCCTTCTCGTCGGCACGGTTCCCAACGCATCCGAGGCGACCCAGGCCGTCGACATCGCCAATGCCTTCGTCGGCGTCTCCGACAAGACCAATACCAAGGGTTCTGTGATCAACTCGCTGACGATCCGGGACCGCGACCAGGTGATGGTGCGGGTCACCGTCTCGGAAATCTCCCGCAAGGCGATCAAACAGCTCGGCATCAATTCGAGCGGCGAGTGGAAGCTCGGCAAGTTCTCGATCACGCCGTCGATCGACAATCCCTTCTCGCTCTCGCCGCAGGCTCTCTCGGCGACGGCGATCGGTGCCGGCATCGGCAACTCCCAGAATTTCACCTTGCGAGCCTTGGAACGGGCAGGCCTCGCGCGCGTCCTCGCCGAGCCGACGGTCACCGCGATCTCCGGGGAAAGCGCCAAGTTCACGGCAGGCGGAGAAATCCCCGTGCCGAGCGGCTATACCTGCGATCCGGCCAAGGCCGTCTGCACCATCGGCGTCCAGTACAAGCCGATCGGCGTGGCTCTGAATTTCACGCCCATCGTGCTCTCGGCCAACAAGATCAGCATGCGCATCGCCTCCGAGGTCACCGAGCTCGACTTCGAGAACCAGATCGTGCTCCAGGGCGGGCCGGGCCAGCCCAACGTCACGGTCCCGGCCTTCCGCGTGCGCAAATCCGACACCACCGTCGAGCTGCCGTCCGGCGGAACGCTGGCGACGGCTGGCCTGATCCAGCGCGTCACCAAGACCTCCCTGAACGGCCTGCCCGGCCTGATGAACCTGCCGATCATCGGCACCTTGTTCCGGTCCCGCGACTACCAGCGCGAGGAAACCGAACTGATGATCACCGCCACGCCCTATATCGCCAAGCCGATGCAGCCAAACGAGATCCAGCGGCCGGATGACGGCTTCGTGGAAACCCACGACGCGCAGGCCATCCTGCTCGGCCGGCTCAACAAGCTCTACGGCAGCGGCGGCGGGCCGATCCCGCAGGCCTACAAAGGCCGCGTCGGCTTCATCGCCGACTGACCGACCCGGATGGACAGCACCATGATGGACGGCCCGACCATGACGGTTCCCTTCCAAGACAGATCGATCGCCAAGCGCCTGGTGATGGCCGCCCTGACCGCCGGCGCGCTTGCCGGGGGCTGCGCCAGCAAGAGCGCTCAAAGCGATCCGCCGGCGATGGCCCCCGTCGACGTGCGCGAGCGTCACCCGATCGTCCTGCGCGAGGCACCGCGCTCGCTTGACGTCTTCGTCGGGCGCGCCGGTGCGCCGCTCGACAGCCGGCAGGCCGAGGACGTCGCGGATTTCGCCCAGGACTACCGCCGCTCCGGCAAGGGCGGTGTGGTCGCAGAAGTGCCGTCCGGTGTCCGCCGGGAGCGGGCCACCCACGACACGCTGGCAGGCATCCGCGCCGCGCTGACGCGCAACGGCGTTCCTGCGGGCGCCATCGCCGTGCGCAGCTATCCGGTTCAGGACCCCGGCCTGGCCTCCCCGATCCGGCTGACTTTCGCCTCGCTGAAAGCGGCCGTGCCGCATGAGTGCGGCCAATGGCCGACCGATCTCGGCGTGTCCGACTACAAGTTCTCGGCGTCCAACGAGGCCTACTGGAACTTCGGCTGCTCGTCGCAGGCGACACTCGCGGCACAGGTTGCGGACCCGATCGATCTCGTCCGCGCTCGCGACGAGGGCCGCCCCGACATCGTCAAGCGGATGGGCGCGATCGCCAAGATCCGCGACGGCAAGGACCCGTCGACCCAATATCGCCAGCAGACACCGCAGATCAACAGCACGGTCGGAGGCGGCCCCTGATGCAATCCGCGACGAACGAGGCGCCGGGAATTCTCGAAGCGCCCAGGGAAGAGGTCATCGCGCCGCTCCCGCGCATCACGCTGCAGGCCTTCTGCGAAACGCCCGCGGTCGCCGCAACCATGCAGGCGGCCATCGCGGACCGGCGCATGGACAAGACTCATGCCCGCATCCAGATGGGTGGCCCGGCCGCGGCCGTCGAGGCCTTCCGAACGGCACCGACCCCCAACGTCATCGTCGTCGAGACCCTGTCCGACCCTGCCGCGCTCACCGGCCATCTCGACTCGCTGGCAGAGAGTTGCGACCCCGGCACGAAGGTCATCGTGATCGGCCACGTCAACGACATCCAGCTCTACCGCGACCTGCTGCGGCGGGGCGTCAGCGAATACCTGATCGCCCCCCTGGACACGCTCGACCTGCTGCGCGCGCTTTCGGAGCTCTACGTCGCGCCGGACGCGCGCCATCTCGGCCGCGTCATCGCGGTGATCGGCGCGAAGGGCGGGGTCGGCGCCTCGACCGTTGCGCACAACATGGCCTGGGCGGTCGCCCGAAACCTGGACGCCTCGACCGTCATCGTCGACCTCGACATCGCCTGGGGAACCGCGGGCCTCAACTTCAATCAGGACCCGCCACAGGGCATCGCGGAAGCCGTCTTCGCGCCCGAGCGTCTCGACTCCAACCTGCTCGACCGGCTGCTGTCCCGCTGCAGCGAGAACCTCGCCCTGCTCGCGGCGCCGGCCGTGCTCGACCGGACCATCGACCTCGACGAAGAAGCGCTCGATCCATTGCTGGAGCTGCTGCGCGCCAGCGTGCCCTGCATCGTGCTCGACGTGCCGCATCAGTGGAGCAGCTGGGCCCGGCGCACGCTCATCGGCGCCGACGAAATCCTGGTCGTGGCGGAGCCGGAGCTCGCCTCGCTGCGCAACGCCAAGAATATCGTCGACCTGTCGCGCGCAACCCGCCCGAACGATGCGGTCGCGCGCCTCGTGCTCAATCGAGTCGGCATGCCCAAGCGGCCGGAGATCGGCCCCGGCGAATTCGCCAAGGCGCTCGGCATCGATGTGCTCAGTACGATTCCCTTCGACGCCCAGCTGTTCGGAACCGCTCTGAACAACGGGCAGATGATCGCTGAGATCCAGGCCAACGGAAAGGCGAGCGAAGCGTTCACGCAGATCGCCAGCGCGCTGACCGGCCGTGGCGAGGCCAAGCGCAACCGGCGCAGTCTGCTCGAGCCGCTCGTCTCGAAGCTGAAACTCCGCAAGGCGTCCTGATGAGGCGAGCGGGCCCGAAGGACCGGCCGGTCGGCCCCCGGAGCGACGGGGTAGCGGTGAGGCGTGCCCGCACCGACCGCATGGGAGTGCGCTGAGATGTTCGGGAAGCGATCCGCGAACGCGACGACACCGGCCTTGACCGCGCGGGCGCCAGCCGCCCTGCAGCCGGCGCCACGCAAGCCGGAGCCGGCCCAGCCGGTCCTCGACGAGCGCAAGGCCGCGCCTGCCGAGGCGGCGGCGCGCTCCGACGAATATTACCAGATGAAGAGCATGATCTTCGGGGCGCTGATCGAGGCCATCGATCTTTCGCAGCTCGCGAAGCTCGACTCCGAATCGGCGCGCGAGGAAATCCGCGACATCATCAACGAGATCATCTCGCTGAAGAACGTCGTGCTCTCGATCGCCGAGCAGGAGGAACTGCTCGACGACATCTGCAACGACGTCCTCGGCTACGGCCCGCTGGAGCCGCTGCTCGCGCGCGACGACATCGCCGACATCATGGTCAACGGCGCGAACCGGACCTTCATCGAGACCGGCGGCAAGATCCAGCTGACCAATATCCGCTTCCGCGACAACGCGCAGCTGATGAACATCTGCCAGCGCATCGTCAGCCAGGTCGGGCGACGGGTGGACGAGAGCTCGCCGATCTGCGACGCGCGCCTCGCCGACGGCTCGCGCGTCAACGTGATCGCTCCCCCGCTCGCGATCGACGGGCCGGCCCTCACCATCCGCAAGTTCAAGAAGGACAAGCTGACCCTCGACCAGATCATGCGGTTCGGGGCGATCTCGCCGCCCGGCGCCGAGATTCTGAAGATCATCGGCCGCGTCCGCTGCAACATCGTCATCTCCGGCGGTACCGGCTCGGGCAAGACGACGCTGCTCAACTGCCTGACGAACTACATCGACCACGACGAGCGTGTCATCACCTGCGAGGACGCGGCCGAGCTGCAGCTGCAGCAGCCGCATGTGGTACGCCTCGAGACCCGCCCGCCCAATCTCGAGGGCACGGGCGCGGTCACCATGCGCGATCTCGTCAAGAACTGCCTGCGCATGCGCCCCGAGCGGATCATCGTCGGCGAGGTGCGCGGCCCGGAGGCTTTCGATCTGCTACAGGCGATGAACACCGGCCATGACGGCTCGATGGGCACGCTTCACGCCAATACGCCGCGTGAATGCCTCAGCCGTATCGAGTCGATGATCACCATGGGCGGCTTCTCGCTGCCGTCGAAGACGCTGCGCGAGATGATCTGCTCGTCGATCGACGTCATCATTCAGGCACAGCGCATGCGCGACGGCTCGCGTCGCATCACTCACATCACCGAGGTGATGGGCATGGAAGGCGACGTGATCACGACGCAGGATCTCATGCTCTACGACGTCCTCGGCGAAGACTCCTCGGGCAAGCTCTTCGGCCGCCACCGCTCGACCGGCATCGGCCGGCCGCGCTTCTGGGAGCGCGCCCGCTACTTCGGCGAGGAGCAGCGGCTGGCCGCGGCTCTCGACCAACTCGAAGAGGCGAACGACGGCCATGCCGTCTGAGCCACGGACGCAGAGGGGAAGCCGGCGATGAATACGAGCACGCTCGCTCTCGCCCTGCTGGTCATGCTCGCCGTCGGCGGCGTCGCCTATGCGCTGATCTACCCGATCCTCAGCGGCGAAAAGCGCGCCGAGAAGCGGCGGAAGGAATTCGCCGGCCCGACGGCGATCCGCAGCGTCGATCGCGAAGCGGCCGCCCGCGCCAAGCGCGGCCAGGTCGCGCAGAGCCTCAAGGAGCTCGAGAACCGCGAGAAGGCGCGCCACAAGCTGACGCTCGAAACTCGCATCGCCCAGGCCGGCCTGACCTGGACCCGCCGGACCTACTATACCGTCAGCGCGACCGCTTCGGTGGTAACCGGCCTGGTGCTCTTCCTGGCGAGCGGCAACGCCGCCATGGGCGCGGCCGGCCTTCTCGTCGGCGCCCTGGGCCTGCCGGCCTGGTTCCTGAAGCGGTGCAAGGCGAAGCGACTGAAGACCTTCGGCATCGCGTTCCCCGATGCCCTGGACGTGATCGTGCGCGGCATCAAGGCCGGCCTGCCCGTCAACGACTGCCTGCGTATCGTCGCCAGCGAGGCCAACGAGCCCGTCAAGGGCGAGTTCCGGCAGATCGTCGAGGCTCAGGCTCTCGGCCTGCCGCTCGCCGACGCCTGCGGCAAGCTTTATGAAAGAATGCCCTGCGCGGAGGCCAACTTCTTCGGTATCGTCATCGCGATCCAGCAGAAGACCGGCGGCAATCTTTCGGAGACGATCGCCAACCTGTCGCGCGTGCTGCGCGAGCGACGCAAGATGCGCGACAAGGTGCAGGCCGTCTCGATGGAAGCCAGAGCTTCCGCCGCCATCATCGGCACGCTGCCGCCAGCCGTCGCGTTTCTCCTCTACCTCACCAGCCCGAAATACATCGAGCTGCTCTGGATCACCCAGGCGGGCAAGCTTGCCCTCGTCTGCAGTGCGATCTGGATGACGATCGGCGTTCTGATCATGCGCCGGATGATCAATTTCGATATCTGAGGTGGAACCGTGATTTCCCAGATCGTCGATCGCCTCGTCGACCCGCAGTTCATGCTGGCGCTGCTGGCGGCCGTCGCCGCCGCGGCGACGGTTCTGACGGTCGCCATCCCGCTCACGGAGGGCAACACCCTCCAGAAG
>NZ_JBIWYK010000146.1:0-7054 GCF_044752385.1 Allobosea sp. CER48
TCGTCCTGTTTGCGCTTGCGATGGGTGGATTTGCGATCGGAACAACAGAATTCGCCTCGATGAGCCTGCTGCCCTATTTCTCGGCCGGCCTCGGCATCGATGAGCCCACGGCGGGGCATGTCATCAGCATCTACGCGCTTGGCGTCGTGGTCGGTGCACCGCTGATCGCCGTGCTGGCGGCGCGTGTCCCGCGCCGCAACCTGCTGATCGGCCTGATGACGGTGTTCGCTGTCGGCAATGGACTGAGCGCGCTGGCTCCGAGCTACCACTGGATGCTGGCCTTCCGCTTTCTGAGCGGCCTGCCGCATGGCGCCTATTTCGGCGTCGCGGCGCTGGTCGCGGCCTCGCTTTCGCCGCCGAACCGCCGGGCGCAGTCGGTGGCGCGGGTGATGCTGGGCCTGACCATCGCGACGATCCTCGGTGTTCCCGCGGCGAGCTGGATGGGGCAGGTTCTCGGCTGGCGCTCGGGTTTCGCCATCGTTGCCGCGCTAGCACTGCTCACCGTCCTGCTGATCGCGCTCTTCGCGCCGCGCGACAAGGTCCAGCCCGGTGCCAGCCCGCTGCGGGAGCTCGGTGCGCTGAAGCGCAGGCAGGTCTGGCTGACACTCGGCACCGGGGCCATCGGTTTCGGCGGCCTCTTCGCGGTCTACGCCTATCTGGCCTCGACCCTGATGGCGGTGACCGGTGCTTCGCCGGCGCTGGTGCCGGTCGTGCTCGCCGTCTTCGGGCTGGGGCTGACCGTCGGCACGCTGTTCGCCGGCTGGGCGGCGGATCGCGCGCTCGTTCCCGCCACGGCGGGCCTGCTGCTGTGGAGCGCCTTCTGGCTCGCGGCCTTTCCGTTCGCTGCAGGCAATATCTGGGCGGTTTCGCTGGTCGTGTTCATGATCGGCAGCGGGGGCGGGCTCGGCGCCATGCTCCAGACCCGCCTGATGGACGTCGCCGACGATGCGCAGACGCTCGCCGCCGCGCTGAATCACAGCGCCTTCAATACCGCCAACGCGCTTGGCCCCTGGCTCGGTGGCACGGCGATCGCCGCCGGCTTCGGCTGGACCTCGACCGGCTGGGTCGGCGCGGCGCTGGCGCTGGGCGGCCTCGCGATCTGGGTCGTTGCGGTCATCGACGCGCGGCGCTGAGCCGTTCGCGCGAGGCCCCGCGGGCCTGTCTGCTCCTTTGGCAGTATTGACCGGGTTGCCGGCCCTTTGAGCGGGGTGGGCCGCGAAAAGCTGCGCCTGCCCCTCTTGCGGGTCGGGCGAAACTGCGCCCAATCTGTCGCAGCGGAGCCGGACCGGGACAACAGTAAAGCCGGCGGCTCCGAAACTGCGGGAGGTTCCATGAAGGGTTTCGTTCGTTTCGTCGCCGCTGCGGCGCTGACGCTGGCCGGTGCGACAGGCGCTCTCGCGCAGGCCAAGGAGTGGAAGGAGATTCGGATCGGCACGGAAGGCGCCTATCCGCCCTACAACAACCTGAATGCCAAGAAGGAGCTCGAGGGCTTCGAGATCGATTACGGCAATCTGCTTTGCGAGAAGATGAAGGTGAAGTGCACCTGGGTGGTGCAGGATTGGGATGGCATCATCCCGGCTCTGCTCGCCAACAAGTATGATGTCATCTTCGCCGGCATGAACGCGACCGACGAGCGCAAGAAGCGGGTCGACTTCACCGCCGTCTACAGCAAGACGCCGATCTGGGCGATCGGGCCGAAGGGCACCAAGTCGGACGACATCTCGCCGGCGGCGCTCAAGGGCAAGTCGGTCGGCACGCAGGGCTCCACCATCCACGCCAACTATCTCGAGAAGTTCTACAAGGACTCCGACATCCGCCTCTATCCGACGCAGGAGGAGGCGAATCTCGACCTGCTCAACGGCCGCCTCGACTACATCGTCGCCGACGCGCTCGCGCTCTCCGATTTCCTCCGCGGCAAGGGCAAGGATTGCTGCAGGAAGATCGCTGAAGTGAAGCGCGACGACGCGATCCACGGCCCCGGCGTCGGTGGCGCCGTGCGCAAGTCGGATACCGAGCTGCGCGAGATGATCAGCAAGGCCGTTGCCGAGACCATGGCCGACGGCTCGCACAAGAAGCTCGAGGACAAGTGGTTCAAGTACGACTGAGCCGGCCGTCCTGAACCGTTTCCGCCGGCCCGGCCGGGCCGGCGGACAGAAGCTTCTCCTGTCTCGGCATCCCCATGCTCGATAAACTCGCGCTGCTCGGCTTCGGCCCCGGAGGCTGGGGCTGGGCCCTGCTGCAAGGCGCCGCCGTCACCATCTCGATCGCATTGGCGACCTTGCCTTTCGGCCTTGCCCTGGGACTCCTCGTCGCGCTGGGCAAACGCTCGGACAATGCGCTGCTGCGCGGCATCGCCACGCTCTACACCACGATCTTCCGGGGCGTGCCGGAACTGCTCACGCTCTACATCATCTATTTCGGCATCCAGATCCTGCTGCAGGAGCTCTGGCAGCGTCTTGGCCTGCCCGGTTCCTTCAGCATGCCGCCCTTCGTCGCCGGCATGGTCGCGCTCGGCGTCGTCCTGTCCGCCTTCTCGAGCGAGGTCTGGGTCGGCGCCCTGAACTCGATCCAGAAGGGCCAGCGTGAAGCGGCGGCGGCGCTGGGCCTCAGCAAAGCTCAGGCCTTCCGCCTGGTCGTGCTTCCGCAACTCGTCCGCGTCGCGCTGCCAGGCCTCGGCAACAACTGGATGGTGCTGCTCAAGGAGACCTCGCTGGTCTCGGTCATCACCCTGCCGGACATCATGTTCATCACGACGCGCGCCAATGTGGTGACCAAGGAGCCCTTCCTGTTCTTCGGCGCGGCGATGATGATCTACCTGGTCTTTTCGCTCATCTCCGCCCGGACCATCGACGGGCTGGAGCGGCGTGCCAATCGCGGCTTCGCCGCTTTCGGGGGCGCAACGCGATGAACTGGTGCGAGTACCCGGGCTGGTTCGTCGGCAGCGAAGTCCTGCAGAACTACGGATGCCGGATGGCCTCCGGCCTCTGGATCACGGTCGAGCTGGTCTTCTTCTCGGTGCTGCTCGGCTTCGCAATGGCCTTCGGTCTTGCCGTCGCCAGGCTCTACGGCGCGCCCTGGGTCGGCAAGCTGGTCAGCGGCTACACCACCTTCTTCCGCGGCACGCCGCTGCTCTGCCAGCTCTTCCTCGTCTATTACGGCCTCGGCCAGTTCCGCCCGTTCTGGCAGGATGTCGGCCTGTGGTGGTTCTTCCGCGATCCGTTCTACTGCGCGCTGCTGACCTTCACGATCAATACGGCCGCCTATCAGGCCGAGATTCTCCGCGGCGCGATCCAGTCCATCCCGCGCGGACAGTTCGAGGGGGCGCTCTCGCTTGGCCTGCATCGCTGGGCGACGCTTCGTCTCGTGATCATGCCGCAGGCGATGATCCTGGCGTTGCGCCCGCTCGGCAACGAGCTGATCGTGATGATCAAGGCCAGCGCCATCGCCTCGCTGGTCACGCTGTTCGACCTGATGGGCGCCACGCGGCTTGCCTTCGCCCGCTCATTCGACCTGTCGATCTATCTCTATGCGGCGCTGATCTATCTGGTGCTGGTCGAGATCATCCGCCGCGTCTGGGACCGGGTGGAGCTCAGGCTCAGCCGGCACATGGCGCTGCGCTGAAGCCGTTCAGCCGGGCAAGGTCAGGACGACGGCGCCGCGCGGCGTCGCCACCACCGTGTGCTCGTACTGCACCGTGGGTGCGTACGGATCACTGTAGAGGGTCCAGCGGTCGCCTTCGCTGTTCTCGGCCCAGTCCGCACCGAGCGACAGGAACGGCTCGACGGTGAAGACGAGCCCGTTCGTCATGGCCCGGCGCTCGCTGCGGTCGGGCCAGGTTGCAATCTCGGTCGGCTCCTCATGGAGCGAGTGGCCGACGCCATGGCTCGCCAGGTTGCGCACCAGCGTATAGCCGTTCCTGCTGGCGAAGCGCCCGACCGCCTGGCCGATGCCGGCGAGGGGCTTGCCCGCGCCGACCTGCCCGATGCCGGCCCAGAGCGCGCGGCGGCCGTCGCGGCACAGCCGCTCGAGCTTCGGCTTGACGGGCGGCACGGCGAAGGACGCTCCGGTATCCGCGAAGAAGCCGTTCTTTTCCGCCGAGACGTCGATGTTGACGAGGTCGCCCGCGAGGATACGCCGATCGCCAGGGATACCGTGCGCGATCTCCTCGTTGACGCTGATGCAGGTCGCGCCCGGAAAATCGTAGGCGAGTTCCGGGGCCGGGCGCGCGCCTTGCCGTTCAAGGAAGTGGCGGCCGATCGCATCGAGCTCCGCCGTGGTCATGCCGGGTTCGAGCGCCTTGCCCATGGCGGCGAGCGTGCGCGCGACGATACCGCCGATCTCCTTGAGCGCCTGCAGTTCGTCATCGTTCGATATCGTCATGCTCCGGAGCTAGGCGTTCGGGAGGCCGCGCGCAACCGGGGCAGGTGCATGGCGGGCTGGCACGGGCAAAGCCACGCATGCCGCCTTGGTCCTGACGGCGCTTCCCTCGCAGCAGCCAGCAGGCTAAGCCCGCTGTAAAGCTACAAGAGGCAAGCGGAGAGCAGCATGGCCAAAGTCGCGTTCATCGGTCTCGGCGTGATGGGATATCCCATGGCGGGTCATCTCAAGGCCAAGGGCCACGAGGTCACCGTCTACAATCGCAACCCGACGAAGGCGCAGGCCTGGGTCGCCCAGCATGGCGGCGTCTCGGCCGCAACGCCGGCGGATGCCGCGAAGGGGCAGGAGATTGTCTTCGCCTGCGTCGGCAATGACGACGATCTGCGTTCGGTGACGACGGGCGAGAACGGCGCCTTTGCCGGTATGGAGAAGGGCGCGATCTTCGTCGATCACACCACGGCGTCCGCCAATGTCGCGCGCGAGCTCTACGAGGCGGCGAAGCAGGGCGGCTTCGGTTTCATCGATGCGCCCGTTTCGGGCGGCCAGGCCGGTGCGGAGAACGGGGTGCTGACCGTGATGTGCGGCGGCGAGCCCGAGATTTATGCCCGAGCCGAGCCGGTGATCGCCAGCTTCGCCCGGATGTGCCGCCTGATGGGCCCGGCCGGGTCGGGCCAGCTGACCAAGATGGTCAACCAGATCTGCATCGCCGGCCTCGTCCAGGGCCTGTCGGAGGGCGTGCATTTCGCCAAGCGCGCGGGGCTCGACGTCGAGACCATGCTGGAGGTCATCTCCAAGGGCGCCGCCGGTTCCTGGCAGATGGAGAACCGCGGCAAGACGATGAACCAGAACAAGTTCGACTTCGGCTTCGCCGTGGACTGGATGCGCAAGGATCTTGGCATCGTCCTCGACGAGGCCCGTCGCAACGGCGCGCAACTGCCGGTTACGGCGCTGGTCGACCAGTTCTACGCCGAGGTGCAGAAGATGGGCGGCAACCGCTGGGACACGTCCAGCCTGATTGCCCGTCTCGAAGGCTGACGATCAAGGCGGCCCGGTTCAGGCAGCCGGGCCGCGCCGCTGACGGACGAAGCCGACCGCGGCGAGGCCGCCCGCGATCAGCAGCCAGACCAGCAGGTTCATCGATTGCGGCCAGACAGTAACGAGCCAGCTGATCAGCACGGTCAGTGCGGCGCTGATCCCGAGTTGGCTGGCGCCGAGCAGGCCGGCGGCGGAGCCCGCCAGTTCCGGCCGCGCCGACAAGGCTTCGGCGGTGGCGCCGGGGATGGTCAGCCCGTTGCCGATCGCATTGACGGCGAGCGGCAGAAACAGCGTCAGGGGCGACCACCAGGGCGAGAGGGACAGGGCGAGAGCCGCGCCGGTTCCGACGAAGGAAATCACCAGGCCGAGCCGTACCATCTTTGCCGTGCCGACGCGCACGGCAAAGCGCGACATCATAAAATTCCCGATCATGTAGCCGAGCGCATTCAGGATGAAGTAGCTGCCATAGACGTCCGAGCCGCGCCCCATCGTCTCGACCACGATGAAGGGGGTCGCGGCTATGAAGACGAAGAAGGCGGCGGACGCGCTTGTCCCGGCCGCGACGTTGAGCAGGAAGTCGCGATTGCCGATCAGGCCGGGGAAGGCGCGGAAGACGTCGAGCAGCGAACTCTGCGCGCCGACATTGGGAGCGGTCTCCGGCAGGCGGGCGAGCGTGAGCACCAGGACGCATGCGCCGAAGACGCTCATGAACCAGAAGATCGCGCGCCAGCCCAATACGGTCTCGATCTGGCCGCCGAGCCAGGGCGCCAGCATCGGGGCGACGACCATCACCATCGTCACGGTTGCGATCTGGCTCGCGGCCTGATCGCGGTTGGCCGTGTCGCGGATGATCGCGCGCGATAGCGCAAAGACCGCGCCGGCCCCGGCCCCTTCCAGCACACGGGCGATGAGCAGGGTGTGGGTCGATGGCGCGAATGCACCCACCACCGAGCCGGCGACGAACAGGGCGACGCCGGCATTGACGCAGGGGCGCCGGCCGAAGCGGTCCGAAAGCGGCCCGATGACGAGCTGCGTCAGCGCCACCGAAACCAGGAACAGCGTCAAAGTCAGCTGGATCGTGGCATAATTCGAGGCGAAATGGCGGGTGAGGGCCGGCGTGGCCGGTGCCAGAAGGTTGAGCGCGATCGGCTGGAGGGCGGAGATCGCGACCAGGATGGCGAGCGTCGGTTTGACCATCCCGGCCGTCATGTCGCCTGCTTTCGCGTGATCTTGAGGTTGGAGTCGGGGCGCACGCGCTGGCGATGCATGGTGTAGAGCCCGCTGCCGACGATCAGGCCAATCCCGAGAATGGCGAAGAGATCGGGCACGTCGCCCCAGACGACGTAGCCGAGCAGCGTCGCGAAGACGATGATCGTGTAGCGGTACTGCGCGATGACGCCGACATCGGTGCGGCGGAAGGCGCTGATGATGAAGAAGGTGCCACCCGTCACCAGGAGAGAGGCCAGCAGCACATAGAAGGTCTCGTGGCGCCAGATCGGCAGCCACGTCTCCGTCAAGCCATATCCCGCGGCGACCGCTCCGACGAGTATGGTCGTCGTCAGCGAGACGATCGTCGAGGGCACTTCCGGGCCGATCATGCGCGTCGCCAGATCGCGGGCTGCGGTCAGGACGACGCTGATCA